>DXIU01000011.1 GCA_019112765.1 Candidatus Mediterraneibacter norwichensis
ATTCTCTGTTCTTTTCTTCCCATTTCAGCCTCACCGCGAAAAAATTTTTTGTGATAATTCTATTTTCGCAGTGAAGCTGTGTATTTTCAATAGATTTAGTGCGAATTATTTTTACCTGTCAAAGCTGATAAAAGAGCCGGAAACACACACAGGGATTCTTCCGGGCAACGGAAGAATCCCTGTGTACACTTTCTTTTATTCAAAAATCAGACAGGCTCTGTCAAACAGTCGGAACGTCCGGATTTTCCCCGGCCTTCCCGCCGTCTTCGCCGCCGTTGTTCCCGAAATCTGCTGATTCCGTATCCTCCGCTGTCTTTTTCTCATCCACAGGCTTCATAACAATACGCTCACTCTGTACTTTTTCTCCCTGGCCTTCTTCCGGCTCCGGAATCCCTTTGACCTCGCGGAAAATCTTCATAAACTCTTTGCCTGTGATCGTCTCCTTTTCTATCAGGAAAGCTGCGATCCTGTCAAGAGCTTCTCTGTTCTCGCTCAGCAGGTGTTTTGCCTCAGCATACGCGCTCTTGAGCATCTTCATTACTTCTTCATCAATTTCGGCCGCAGTAGCATCCCCGCAGTTCAGGACAGCCCGGCCGTCCAGATATTTATTCTGAACAGACTCAAGGCCCATCAGCCCGAACCGTTCTGACATACCATACTGGGTAATCATAGCTCTGGCAATCTTTGTCGCCTGTTCAATATCATTGGCCGCTCCGGTTGTCACCGTATCAAACACGATCTCCTCTGCTGCTCTTCCTCCCAGAGCGACAACAATCATTGCCTCCAGTTCCTTCTTCGTATTCAGGAATTTTTCTTCCTCCGGAGTCTGCATAACATAGCCGAGAGCCCCCATTGTTCTGGGTACAATGGTAATCTTCTGCACCGGCTCTGTGTTCTTCTGGAGCGCTGTCACAAGCGCATGTCCCACCTCATGATAGGAGACAATTCTGCGCTCCTCTTTACTCATAATGCGGTCTTTCTTTTCCTTGCCTACGAGAACAACTTCCACAGCTTCAAAAAGATCCTGCTGGCTTACCACCTGTCTGCCGTGCTTCACAGCATTAATCGCTGCTTCGTTAATCATATTGGCAAGGTCCGAGCCTACCGCTCCTGACGTAGCCAGAGCAATGGCTTCCAGATCTACAGTCTCATCCATCCGCACATCTTTGGCATGAACCTTCAGTACGTCCACGCGGCCTTTCAGATCCGGCTTATCTACGATAATCCTTCTGTCAAACCGTCCCGGGCGCAGAAGCGCGGGATCCAGGATCTCCGGCCGGTTGGTTGCCGCAAGAATCAGAAGTCCTTTATTCGTATCAAAACCATCCATCTCCGCAAGGAGCTGATTGAGGGTCTGTTCTCTTTCATCATTGCCGCCCATAACTGTATCACGTGTCTTTCCGATTGCGTCAATCTCATCGATAAACACAATACACGGCGCCATCTGCTGCGCCTGCTTGAACAGATCACGCACACGGGATGCTCCCACACCTACGTACATTTCCACGAAAGCAGAGCCGGAAAGTGAAAAGAACGGTACTTTTGCCTCTCCCGCCACTGCTTTTGCCAGCAGTGTTTTTCCGGTTCCCGGAGGTCCTACAAGAAGCGCTCCCTTCGGAAGTTTCGCGCCAATGCCGCTGTATTTTCCTGGATTATGGAGAAAATCCACCACTTCCTGAAGAGACTCCTTCGCCTCATCCTGACCGGCCACATCCTGAAATGTAACGCCGGTTTCCTTCTCCATATACATCTTTGCGTTGCTCTTTCCGATTCCCATCATGCCGCCGCCTTTGGTCATCTTCCGCATAAGGAAGCTGAACAGAACGACAAGAAGAATAATCGGCAGAATCACTGTCACAACAATTTCAAAAATCAGAGAACCTGCAGTATCCGGCACTTCACCGGAAAACTTCACGCCGGCCTCATCCAGAATCTCGGGAAGTCTGTCGTCGCTTACATACCCGGTATAATAGTCCGGATCACTCTCGCCGTCACCGCCTGCCTGGTTCTGGATCTGTCCGAAAATACTGGTAATTCCTCCTCCGCCGCTGCTGCTGTCTTCCTGCTCTTCTTCCCTGGCTCTGTCCGTAAGAGTAATATAGATTCTGTTGCTTCCCAGCTGTACTTCCTCTACCTTTTTGTCTTCCACCAGATCCAGGAATTCGTCATAACTGATCTCTTCCGGGCTTGAACCGCGCATAAAGGAATATAATCCCATAACAACAAAAGTGACCAGCAGAGTGGTAATCAGTATAACGCCCCACCCCTGCCGGTTATTGTTGGAGTTCTTTTTATTCTGGTTATCCATTATCTTCCTCCTGAAATTAACTAAAGCCGGTACGCAAAAAAACGGACTGCCCTTCCCTGCCACACTGCAGAACACATTGTTTTTTTTTGCATATCAGCGTTATTACCATTATAAGTACAGGCTTTCCATAAATCAATAAAAAGATTATGAAAATATTGTAAAACTGTGGCATTCTATAGTATACTGAGAAAGTATTTTATACAGGAAATGTCCTTTGTAAGTTATTTAATGGAATGGAGAATGAAAATGAAAATCGGTTTTGACAATGAAAAATATCTGAAAATGCAGTCTGAACATATCCGAAGCCGGATCAATCAGTTTGACAACAAGCTCTATCTGGAATTCGGCGGAAAGCTTTTTGATGATTACCATGCTTCCCGCGTTCTTCCGGGATTTTCGCCGGACAGCAAACTCCGTCTCCTCAAAGAGCTGAGCAGCCAGGCTGAGATTGTCATTGTTATCAGTGCAAAAGATATTGAAAAAAATAAAGTCCGCGGAGATCTGGGTATTACCTACGATACAGATGTACTCCGTCTTGTGGAAACTTACCGGGAGCAGGGACTCTATGTTGGAAGTGTTGTCATCACACAGTTTTCCGGACAGGAAAGCGCGCTTTTATTCAAGCACCGCCTTGAAAATCTGAACATTCCTGTTTACCTCCACTATATTATTCCCGGATATCCTGCCAACATCCCCCTGATTATCAGCGATGAGGGATACGGGAAAAATGACTACATTAAGACATCCCGTCCGCTTGTTATTATTACGGCTCCGGGGCCGGGAAGCGGGAAAATGGCGACCTGTCTTTCCCAGCTGTATCATGAACACAAACGCGGAATCCGTGCCGGATACGCCAAGTTTGAGACGTTCCCCATCTGGAATCTGCCTCTTAAACATCCGGTCAATCTGGCCTATGAAGCGGCAACTGCAGATCTCAATGACGTAAATATGATTGACCCTTTCCATCTGGAAGCATATGGCGAAACCACGGTCAACTATAACAGAGATGTGGAAATTTTCCCTGTACTGAACACAATCTTCGAAAAAATATACGGGGAAAGCCCGTATAAATCACCTACTGATATGGGCGTAAATATGGCAGGAAACTGTATCTGTAATGACGAGGTGTGCCGGGAGGCATCCAAGCAGGAAATTATCCGCCGTTACTATGCTTCACTGAACGCCCTGCTCAAAGGCGAATGTTCTGACAAAGAAGCGCAGAAAATTGAACTTCTTATGAACATGGCGGGAATCAGTATTGAAGACAGAAAAGTTGCCGTTAAGGCCATCGAACGCGCAAAGGAGACTGGCGGTCCTGCCGCCGCCCTCGAATTGGAGGACGGAAGAATCATTACAGGAAAAACCACCAATCTGCTGGGTGCTTCCGCGGCTCTCCTGCTGAATGTCCTGAAAGAACTTGCCGGTATAGACCATGATCTCCATATAATCTCCCCTCAGTCCATTGAGCCGATTCAGAAACTGAAGGTGGATTATCTGAAGAGCAGGAATCCTCGTCTCCATACAGACGAAGTCCTGATCGCTCTCTCAGCCAGCGCAGCGGACAGTCCGGAGGCGAGACTTGCGCTCTCTCAGCTGCCCAAACTGGACGGGTGCCAGGCACATACATCCGTGATGCTCTCAGATGTAGATATCAAAATCTTCAAAAAACTTGGCGTACAGCTGACCTGCGAGGCAGTTTACGAGCATTCCTGCCTTTACCACTGATCATATTTGTATCCTGACTGAAAAAAAAACTGTATTTTTTTCCCGATCAGGTGTATACTTAGAAAGTATTTATTTCATACAGTTCAATCATATGCATCTTGAGTCAGACCGCAACGGCGCGGTTCTGCAGGCTGTGGTTGGACTGTACTCTTTTTTAGGAAAACAGAATACTTTCAGAAAGAATCAGACGGAATCAATTTGTTTTCCAGGCACTTTTTACACAGAATAGAAGGAGGAACTACAATGGCAGTAAAATATGTATTCGTTACAGGAGGGGTCGTATCCGGGCTTGGAAAAGGAATCACCGCCGCATCACTGGGACGGCTTTTAAAGGCCAGAGGCTACTCGGTGACTATGCAGAAATTTGATCCATACATTAATATCGATCCAGGCACCATGAATCCTGTACAGCACGGAGAAGTGTTTGTCACAGACGATGGGGCAGAAACCGATCTGGATCTGGGACATTATGAAAGATTTATTGATGAAAGCCTGACAAAAAATTCCAACGTTACAACCGGTAAAATCTACTGGTCCGTTCTCCAGAAGGAACGCCGGGGAGATTTTGGAGGACGGACCGTTCAGGTTATTCCCCACATCACAAATGAAATCAAAAGCCGGTTTTACCGCAATCCTGCCGCTGAGGGTACGGAAATTGCCATTATTGAGGTGGGCGGAACTGTAGGAGACATTGAAAGCCAGCCTTTTCTTGAGTCTATCCGTCAGTTTCAGCATGAGCGCGGGCCGGAAAATGTGATTCTGATCCACGTCACACTGATTCCTTATCTGCGGGCTTCCCAGGAAATGAAGACAAAGCCTACTCAGGCCAGTGTCAAAGAGCTTCAGGGCATGGGCATTCAACCGGATATCATTGTCTGCCGCTCTGAATATCCTCTCAGCACGGAAATGAAGGACAAGATCTCCCTGTTCTGCAACCTGCCTGCCAACCATGTTCTCCAGAACCTGGATGTAGAATATCTGTATGAAGCACCTCTGGCAATGGAAAAAGAACATCTGGCTGAAGTGGTATGCGAATGTCTTCATCTCGACTGTCCGAAACCGGATCTGAAAGACTGGACCGAGATGGTGGAGAATCTCCGCCACCCCACTCAGGAAGTGACAGTTGCCCTGGTCGGGAAGTATATTCAGCTTCATGATGCTTACATCAGTGTTGTGGAAGCCTTAAAACACGGCGGAATCTACAGCCATACTACTGTTAATATTAAATGGATTGATTCGGAGACAGTTACCGCGGAAAATGCGGATGAAATCTTCAGAGATGTGAGCGGAATTCTTGTACCCGGCGGTTTCGGACACAGGGGTGTGGAAGGAAAAATCGAAGCAATCCGCTATGCAAGAACACATAAAATCCCCTATCTGGGACTCTGTCTGGGAATGCAGCTTGCTATCGTGGAATTTGCCCGGAATGTGCTGGGTTATAACGACGCCCACAGCATCGAACTCAACCCGGATACAACCCATCCGGTTATCCATATCATGCCGGATCAGATCGGCGTGGAGGATATCGGCGGCACCCTCAGATTAGGTTCCTATCCCTGTATATTAAAAGAAGGAACCCTGGCCAGACATCTTTATGGAAAAGAAGAAATCCATGAGCGTCACCGCCACCGCTATGAAGTGAATAACGATTATCGGGAAGACCTTGTAAAAGGCGGCATGACTCTGTGCGGACTTTCTCCGGACAACCGGATTGTGGAGATGATCGAAATACCGGATCATCCCTGGTTTATCGCCACTCAGGCCCACCCGGAGCTGAAATCCCGTCCAAACAAACCTCACCCGTTATTCAAGGGATTTGTGGAGGCTGCTCTTGAGTACAGTGCGAAGAATTCCTCCACCACAGCTTCATAGGCACGGCATTTTTCACACTTTTTAATCTTTTTTGCATATTTTTTTGATTCCGGAAAAGAGGGGGCAAGATAGGACCACATTTCCTTCATCTTATAAAGAATGGTTCTGTCCCCTGACATTTCCCGGCAGTATCCTTCGTAAAGAAGGTCGTGAAATTTCCGGATTTCTGAAACGGAAGCCGGCTGGCCGCCCTGCAGTTCTCTGCCCAGAGCCGGATTGGCCAGCACTCCCCTTCCGGTCATAACCCGGTCCAGACCGGGGAATCTTTCTGTAATTCTCTGAAAATCTTCCACAGATGTAATATCTCCATTGTAGCACACCGGATTTCTGCTCTGAGCGAATGCTTTTCCAAAAGCTTCCAGATCCGGTGTATTTCTGTAGAAATCTTTCTGAACTCTGGGATGAATAATGATTTCTTCCACGGGAAAGCTGTTATAAATCGTCAGAATCTGCCCGAACTCTTCCGGATCCTCCATGCCAAGTCTTGTTTTGAGAGATATCTTTATGGAGCATTTTTCAAAAATTTCATCCAGAAACTTCTTCAGCCTTTCCGGTTCTCCAAGGAATCCTGCTCCGCGGCACTTCGTAACAACCGTTCTGGACGGACATCCAAGATTCAGATTAATCTCCTCATATCCGTAGTATTCCTGAAGCTTTCCGGCTGTATACAGGAAATCGTCTGCCTGATTGGTCAGAATCTGGGGAACTGCATACATAGCCTGATTATGTTCCGGCATTACGTCCTTTTTCTCCCGGGCACTGAAATGACCATGCTGATTCGGGCTGATAAAAGGAATAAAATATTTATCAAATCCTCCAAAACAGATATGCTGCGCATTTCTGTAAATCCATCCTGTAATTCCCTCCAAAGGTGCCAGATACAGCTTCATTTGTCTCTCCTTAATCTATTCTTATCTGAATATGTCATTCCTGCCGGACCGGCAGTCTGTCAGAGCGGAAAAATTCCCCGCTCCTGCCGACTGAGAGTAACACAGGATTTCTCCTTGAGTTTCCGCAAACTGCATTGAAAAGATAGATATGTCCTCTCCAAGTACCAATCTGCCGTTTTTTTGAGAGTTCTGGAATGGCAGTACCGAGAATAGAGGCACTTTTATAAGCCCCGCCGGAACCG
>DXIU01000012.1 GCA_019112765.1 Candidatus Mediterraneibacter norwichensis
CAAAAAAACCGCCGTCCCCGCGGCTCGCAATGTCCGCAAAAACAGCGATTTCTAAGTGCGCGATCAGGGGTTCGAACCCTGGACACCCTGATTAAGAGTCAGGTGCTCTGCCAGCTGAGCTAATCGCGCATTTTACGTTATTCTTTTGTCTTTTTCGTAACGCAAGAGATATTATATAACAGTTTGTATTGGAATGCAAGAAGTTTTTTTATTTTTTTTCATTTTCCGCCATTCAGTTTTCTGATTTTCTGTCATTTAATGCTGAAAACAGTTCCAGAAGTACTTTTTCATGGACAACACCTGTGACTGCCCCGATCGGATTTCCATTGTCAAATGCTATGAAGGACGGAACTTTTTCTATCCCGTACTGATCCGCCAGACGGGATTCTTCGCCTGTATCCACCTGACATACTTTAATCTCCGGGTGTGTTTCGGAAAACTGCGCCAGGACATCCTGCATCATCGCGCATTTCGGGCACCAGGACGCGTAAAACTCCACCAGAACCGGACGCGGGCTGCCGCATACCTCTCTCTGAAAACTTTTTTCTGTTACCTTTACTACCATCACAGTCTCCCTCCTTACACACAAACCTCTCTTCCGCACAGCATCTTCTCAGTTTTTACAGATACCTGCCGTCAAGCACGCCTCAATGCTGCTTTTTCCCGTGATCATGATCATGACAGCCTGTGGAGTTAAGAATTCTGCATACGTCTTCAAAGGAAGCGCGTATGCAGAGCAGTTTTCTGTTCAGTCCGGGCCTGCAGTAAACCAGTTCTCTGACACATCTTTTCCAGCAGTCTTTTCTCTTCATAAACAATCACCCGGCATATTATACATATAATGCATTATATGCCGGGCGCATGCAAAAGGTTCTTTGCTTCTGCCTGTTCTTCTTATCATTAATGTAGTTTTTTCATTTCATCTATTTTCTGACTGCTATGAATTTATTTACAGGATTTCCTTTTGAAGAAAATTTTTCTTCGTATTCTGTCATGATGTTCCCCTGATTCATAACCTCATTGTGATGCAGGTCAAATGTAAAACATTCCAGCGGCCATCCTGCCTCCTCAAGCTGTTCCAGAGAGAAACGGAACAATTCCGTATTATCTGTTTTGAATTCCAGCAGACCTCCCTCGCAGAGGATCTTCTCGTACCGCGCCAGAAATTCCACCGAGGTCAGCCGCCTTCTGGCATGCCGCGCTTTCGGCCATGGATCGGAAAAATTAAGATAAATCCGGCTCACTTCATCCTGCGCAAAAACATCTTCCACATTTCTGGCATCCATACAGACAAAACGGACATTCTTCAGTTCACAGAACTCCTCTGTATCAAATTTCTCTATTGCCCGCAGAAGCACACTGGAATACCGTTCAATCCCCACAAAATTAATATTCGGATGCGCCTTTGCCATATTAAGCAGAAACCGCCCTTTCCCCATGCCGATCTCAATATAAACCGGATTCCTGTTTCCAAACACCTGTTTCCAGCATCCCTTCTGATCTTCCGGTCTTTTTATTACAAAGCGGTGCTCCCGGATTACGCCCTCCGCCCGTGGTATATTTCTCAGTCTCATTTGCCATCCTCCTGTCATCTGTACATTATATCAGATCACTCCGCAAAGTGCATTCCTTTTCACTGTTAAGTCACAGATGTCTCCGCATTTTTTTGAATAATCACATCCCTGTAATCTGTTCAAATTCTGCCTTTTTCCGGCTTGCATTTTCGGTGAAAAGGTGTATGATTAAGTATATTGTGATTTATTAAAAAATCATAAACTAAGGAGGCTTTTTATGGACTCTATTGTGAACAGATTAACAGAAATTGAAGATGCCGCGTCTGCTATTGTGCAGCATGCCGAAGATCAGAAGGAAGAGCTTAACAAAGAGTATGATGAGAAGCGGAAAAAGTTTGACGCAGAGCTGGAAGAAAAGACTCAGGCCCGCATCCGCTCCATCCGGGAAGAACTTGAGCAGAATACCTCCCGGGTTCTCGACAGCCAGAATGGCCAGAGTGACGCGGCGATTGAGGCTCTTCAGAAGGAATACGACCAGCGGCACACAGAATATGCCCGCGAGATTTTAAAACGGATTACCGAGGTGTAGCCTATGGGAAATTTACTGGAATACAGCGGGATCGTAACAAAGATCCGCGCGATGAAGGCGAAGCTCCTTACGCCGAAACAGTTTGAGGAGATCGCCGCCCTGGGCAGTGTCCTGGAAATCGTGGATTATCTCAAAAAGAACACCGCCTATGCGGACGTGCTTGAGATGCTGGATGATGAGCAGCTCCACCGCGGAAATATTGAGAAGGTGCTGACCCAGTCCCTGTATCACGATTACACCAAGATCTACCGGTTCTGCGGGCAGAAGCAGCGGCGTTTTATGAAGCTGCTTGTTAAGAATTATGAGATTGATCTGATTAACTACTGTCTGCGCATTGTTATCAACAGGTATCAGCAGCCTTTTGATATCAATTATAAGCGCCCCTTTTTTGACAGATATTCTCAGATATCAATCGAAAAGCTGATCACCTCCCGCACAACGGACGAGCTGGTGGAGAATCTGAAAGGTACGGAATACTACGCTCCGCTGAAAAAACTCAAAGATGCCCAGAACGTCACGCTTTATGATTACAACCTGACGCTGGATCTTTATTTTTATACCTCCACATGGAAGGAACAGAAAAAACTGCTCAAGAAAAAAGATCTGGAACTTTTCATCCATGAACGGGGATCGAAAATTGATCTGCTGAATCTGCAGTGGATCTACAGGGCAAAAAAATATTATAATATGAAGCCGGCGGACATTTATCTTCTGCTCATTCCGATTCATTACAGGATTTCTATGGATCAGATCAAGGAAATGGCGGAAGCGCCCGGCCTGGAAGAGATGCAGAATGCAGTCAACCGGACCGTTTACGCAAAACATTACCAGTTCCGGCAGAAGATCGACAATTTCAATATTGAACAGATTTACGCCGACTGCCTGCATCACCTTTATACTGTTGATTTGCGGCAGAATCCATACTCTCTGGCGGAAATCAACACTTACTTCTTTTTAAAGGAAGAAGAACTGAAAAAGCTGACGACCGCCATGGAGTGCGTAAGATACAGTCTGAGCCCCGGCGAGACGCTGGCATACATTGGAGGTAAGACCCGATGATTGTAAAAATGAAATTTATCAACATATCCGGTCCGCGCAATGACATTGACCGTGTTACGGATCTGTATCTCTCCCGTTATGAGATACAGCTGGAGTCCGCATTGTCAGAGCTTAAGACTGTGGATAACCTTCGGCCTTTCGTAGAAATCAATCCTTACAGAGACGCTCTGAACAAAGCGGTTCAGTTCGTAGGTTATCTGCCCAATGCGGATGACGTTACTCCCGACACTTCTCTCGGACTGGATGACATGTTCGAAGTTGTGCGCAAGGCCAACGAGGATTACCAGTCTCTTCAGGAGAAAAAAGAAAAGCTGAAGAAAAAGACAGAGGAACTGCGCGCGAGACAGCAGGTTATCGCTCCCTTCCGTCCTCTCAACTGCGACCTGCACAAGGTGCTACACTACAGATACATCACCTACCGTTTCGGACGGATTGCCGTGGAGTTCTACCACAAGATGCAGAAATATCTTATGGATGATCTGAACGCCATCTTCGTAGAAGGCGACCGGGACGAAAGCTTTGTATACGGAGCATATTTTGTTTCACCGGGCGAGGCACAGAAAGTTGACGCGGTCTTCCGGTCCCTTCATTTTGAACGGATTGAACTGAAAGACGAATTTGAGGGAACGCCGGCCTATGCTTACCAGTCTCTGGAACGGGAAATTGCCCGGATTAATCTGGAGATTGAAGATCTGGACAAGGAAGCCGGAGAGATGCTCTCCGACCGGGCTCCTCAGCTTGTAGCCGCGAAAAACCGGCTGGAAGAACTGGCCAATAACTTTGATGTCCGTAAACTGGCAGCAAGGATGGAAGACAACAAGGAAGACTACTACATCCTGTGCGGCTGGATGGCCGACGACGACGTGGAAAAATTCCTTGAAGAGGTCAAGGATGACGATAAAGTATTTGTCGTTGTGGAGGACGACCATGACGCCTACTTCGGCGAACCTCCTACAAAACTGGAAAACCCGAAACTTTTCAAACCCTTTGAAATGTTTATCCAGATGTACGGCCTTCCGGCTCACAACGAGATGGATCCCACGATATTTGTCGGGCTGACCTACTCTTTCATCTTCGGCGTAATGTTCGGAGATGTAGGGCAGGGACTTCTGCTTCTGATCGGAGGCTTCCTGATCTATCACTTTAAGAAAGCTCCTCTGGCAGGCATTATCGCGACGGCAGGTGTGTTTTCCACTATATTCGGTTTTATGTTCGGAAGTATTTTCGGGTTTGAAGATGTGATACAGCCTCTGTGGATCAGGCCCATTGACCACATGACAACGCTGCCTTTCCTGGGCAAGCTGAATACGGTATTTATTGTGGCTGTAGCTTTCGGTATGCTTCTTATTATGGTAGCAATGGTGCTCCACATCATCAACGCCATAAAGAGCAAAGATATCGAGAACGCATGGTTTGACGCAAACGGCGTGGCCGGACTGGTCTTTTATATTGCAGTTGTGGTCACAATCGTGCTGTTCCTGACAGGCAGACCGCTGCCCGGCGGAATTGTAATGGCAGTTATGTTCGGCATTCCGCTGATTCTGATTTTATTTAAAGAGCCTATTACCCGGGCCATCCAGAAACGCGCAGACAAGATGGAAGTTGGAAAGGGAATGTTTCTTGTGCAGGGATTTTTCGAGATGTTCGAAACACTGCTGAGCTACTTCTCCAATACGATCTCCTTCATCCGTATCGGCGCTTTCGCTGTCAGCCACGCAGCTATCATGGAAGTGGTTCTGCAGCTTGCCGGCGCTGAGAGCGGCCACCCGAACTGGATCGGTGTAATCTTCGGCAATCTGTTCGTATGCGGATTTGAAGGACTGATCGTCGGCATCCAGGTACTGCGTCTGGAATATTACGAAATGTTCAGCCGTTTCTACAAAGGCAGCGGCCATGCATTTGATCCATATACAAAAAAGAAAACGAATAAAAAGTAGGAGGATTCCACCATGACATTAGCAACAAAAATCATTTTAATCGCAGCACTGATCTTAAGTATTATTATTCCGTTCGGTTACTACCTGATCGGCGAGAAGAACAAAAAGCGCTACAAACGTTCCATCGGCGTAAATGCGTTCTTCTTCTTCGGATGCTTTGTCGTTGCTTCTATTATGATGCTCGGCGGCGGAGATGTACAGGCGGCAGAAAGCGCGGCTTCTGATCCGGGATTTGCCACAGGCCTTGGTTATCTGGCCGCTGCTCTCGTTACCGGACTGTCCTGTATCGGCGGCGGTATTGCCGTGGCGAGCGCGGCAAGCGCGGCTCTTGGAGCAATCAGCGAAGACTCCAGCGTACTTGGTAAGTCCCTGATCTTCGTAGGTCTTGCAGAAGGTGTATGTCTGTACGGACTGATTATCTCCTTCATGATTCTCGGAAATCTGTAAGGCACACGGATGTATGGATAACAAAATGATCCGGATATAAACAGGAGTGACATAGTATGAAAATGTTTCTGATCAGTGATAATGTCGATACCTATACAGGAATGCGGCTGGCCGGAGTGGACGGCATGGTCGTTCATGAGCGCGAAGAACTCCGGAACGCTCTGGAAAACGTGCTGTCAGACAAAAGCGTGGGTATCGTTCTCCTCACGGAGAAGTTCGGCCGGGAATTTCCCGATATTATAGACACCTTCCGTCTGGAACGGAAAATGCCGCTTCTCGTGGAGATTCCTGACAGACACGGAACCGGACGAAGAAAAGATTTTATCACGTCCTATATCACCGAGGCAATCGGGCTGAAGCTGTAGCTGCGCCCGGCTGCGAAAAAACAAACATAAGGAGGGATTCCTCTTGACTCTGGAAGAAAAAATCTCACACCTGCAGACTACATCTATGGAACAGGCCCGTGCAGAGGGCAACGCAATCATAGATTCCCACAGAGAAGCGCTTGAGAAAGTCTTCGAGGACCACAAGGCAGAGGCACTGCACCAGTCCGAGACCCGTATCAAAGCCGAAACGCGGAACGCCAGACTTGCGCTGAATCAGGCTTCGGCAAAATCCCAGCTGGAGATCAAGCGCCGTCAGGGAACAGTCCAGCAGGAACTGAAAGATAAGATATTTAAAGAGGCATTAAGCCTTGCTGAAGACTATATGAAAACCGAAGCATATGAGGACTTTCTTATCCGCTGCATCCGGCAGGCCAGGGATTTTGCCGGAGAAGATGAGATAATCATCTATATCAATCCGTCGGATGAGAAGAAGCGCTCTGCTCTTGAGGACGCCGCGCACGTCAGCCTGACTGTCAGCGCGGAGGACTTTATCGGCGGCATACGCGCGGTTATCCGAAGCCGCAATGTGCTGATTGACAATTCCTTCAAGACACAGCTTCGCAATGAATATGATAAATTTTTGTTTTTAGGAGGTGACGGCATTGCTTAAGACTGCGACAATCTATGGAATCAACGGGCCCGTCATTTACCTGAAAGGGAACACCGGATTTTCCATGTCTGAAATGGTCTATGTCGGAAAGCAGAAACTGGTAGGCGAAGTAATCGCCCTCGACAAGGATATGACCACAGTTCAGGTATACGAGGAGACATCCGGACTGCGTCCCGGAGAAGAAGTCACAGCCAGCGGCGACGCGGTTTCTGTAACACTGGCCCCCGGCATTCTGAATAATATTTTCGACGGTATCGAGCGTCCGCTGGAACGGATCGCGGAATCTGCCGGAGCGTTTATTACCCGCGGTGTCAGCGTGGATTCTCTGGACAGGCAGAAAAAATGGGATACCCATATTACGGTTTCCAAAGGACAGTATCTCCACGGCGGAGACATTATCGCCGAGGTCCCTGAGACACACGCTATTGTCCATAAATGTATGGTTCCTCCGGATATAGAGGGAACAGTTATTGACACTGTGCCCGACGGAAGCTACACCATTGACGAGACTCTGGTCACGCTTCAGCTCCAGAACGGTACGGAAAAACAGCTTACAATGACCCAGAAATGGCCGATCCGCGTACCCAGACCGGTACACCATCGTTTCCCCGCGTCTGTACCGCTGATCACAGGCCAGCGTATCATCGACACCATGTTCCCCATCGCGAAGGGAGGCACTGCCGCTATCCCGGGCGGATTCGGAACCGGAAAAACCATGACCCAGCATCAGATCGCCAAATGGGCGGACGCTGATATTATCATCTATATCGGCTGCGGAGAACGTGGAAATGAGATGACACAGGTACTGGAGGAGTTCGGAGAACTGACCGATCCGCGTACCGGCAATCCTCTGATGGACCGCACCACCCTGATCGCGAACACTTCAAATATGCCCGTTGCCGCCCGTGAGGCCAGCATTTACACCGGCCTGACTCTTGCCGAGTACTACCGGGATATGGGCTATGACGTAGCAATTATGGCAGACTCCACTTCCCGCTGGGCCGAAGCTTTGCGTGAGCTTTCCGGCCGTCTGGAGGAAATGCCGGCAGAGGAAGGTTTCCCTGCCTATCTGGCATCCCGTCTGTCCGCATTTTACGAGAGAGCCGGCATGATGCACAATCTCAACGGAACCGACGGCTCTGTAACGATTATCGGCGCGGTTTCTCCTCAGGGAGGCGACTTCTCCGAGCCGGTAACCCAGAACACCAAGCGTTTCGTCCGCTGCTTCTGGGGACTGGACAAGAGCCTTGCCTACTCCAGACATTTTCCGGCCATCCACTGGCTGACCAGTTACAGTGAGTACTTAAATGATCTGAGCCACTGGTATCAGGACAATGTCTCACAGAAATTCGTAGACTACCGCAATCGTCTGATGGCGCTTCTCAACCAGGAAAGCAGCCTTCTGGAAATCGTCAAGCTCATCGGAAGCGACGTGCTTCCCGACGACCAGAAACTGGTACTGGAGATCGCCCGTGTCATCCGTCTGGGATTCCTTCAGCAGAATGCGTTCCACAAGGAAGACACCTGCGTAAGCCTGGAAAAGCAGTTCCTGATGATGGATACGATTTTATACCTGTATAAACAGGCACGCACCCTGGTTACAATGGGACATCCCATGTCCGTACTCAAAGCGGAAAATATCTTTGACCGGGTCATCGCGATCAAATACGACGTGCCCAACGACAAGCTGGAAATGTTCGCCCAGTATCACAGAGATATTGACGCGTTCTACCAGCGCGTGCTTGAGAAGAATGCATAAGGAGGGAGCGGATCTATGTCAATAGAATATTTAGGCTTAAGCAGTATCAACGGTCCTCTGATTGCACTGGAGGGCGTACAGGACGCCTTCTACGATGAAATCGTGGAATTCGTCATAAACGGCACAGAGAGAAAAATCGGCCGTATTGTAGAAATCTATGAGGACAGAGCCGTCATACAGGTGTTTGAGGGCTCGGAAAATATGTCCCTGAAAAACACACACACAAAACTGACCGGACATCCCATGGAGATCGCTCTTTCCCCGGATATGCTGGGACGTACCTTCAACGGGATCGGGCAGCCCATCGATGACCTGGGGCCGATTGTCTCCACACTGAAAAGAGACGTGAACGGCCTTCCCTTAAATCCGGTCCGCAGAGAATACCCGAGGAACTATATCCATACCGGTATCTCGGCTATAGACGGACTGACCACACTGATCCGCGGACAGAAGCTTCCGATCTTTTCCGGAAACGGTCTGCCCCACGACCAGCTGGCTGCACAGATTGTAAAGCAGGCTTCTCTTGGAGAAGACTCTGATGAGAAATTTGCGGTCGTATTCGCCGCCATGGGCGTTAAGCATGACGTGGCTGATTTCTTCCGCCATACTTTTGAGGAAAGCGGCGTTGCCGACCACGTAGCCATGTTTCTGAACCTGGCAAACGACCCGGTGGTGGAACGTCTGATCACGCCGAAAGTAGCGCTTACCGTGGCCGAATATCTGGCCTTTGAGCAGCATATGCATATCCTTGTAATTCTGACAGATATGACCTCCTTCGCGGAGGCCATGCGTGAGGTTTCATCCTCCAAAGGAGAAATCCCCAGCCGGAAAGGATACCCGGGATATCTTTACAGTGAACTTGCCACAATCTACGAACGCGCGGGCATCGTGGAAGGCGTGGACGGCTCGGTAACACAGCTTCCGATTCTGACCATGCCCAATGACGATATTACCCACCCGATTCCTGACCTGACAGGATATATTACAGAGGGACAGATCGTTCTGGACCGTCCTCTTCACGGACAGTCCATCTATCCGCCCATTAATATCCTGCCCTCCCTTTCCCGTCTGATGAAGGACGGCATCGGAGAGGGATATACCCGGGAGGATCATCAGGATCTGGCCAACCAGCTGTTCTCCGCTTACGCCAAGGTAGGCGATGCCCGGAACCTGGCTTCCGTTATCGGTGAAGACGAACTTTCGCCGATTGACAAGAAATATCTGGAGTTCGGAAAAGAATTCGAAGAGCGCTATATCGGACAGGGCCAGGAAGAAAACCGGAGCATCATCGAAACTCTGGATCTTGGCTGGGAACTCCTGGGAAGGCTTCCGAGAGAAGAACTTGACCGTGTTGATACAAAGATTCTGGATAAGTATTACAAACCGATGGAGGAAGAATCATGACATCCGTCACCGTCAGGGAATACACTGCTGACGACCTGGATTCCATGATCCCGATCTGGAACGAGGTCATAGAAGAAGGCATTGCTTTCCCTCAGGAGGACTTTCTGAACAGGGAAACCGCTCCGGACTTTTTCGCGGAACAGAGTTACTGCGGCGTGGCGGCCGACGATTCCGGCCGGATCCTGGGGCTTTATATCCTGCATCCAAACAATGTAGGAAGATGCGGCCATATATGCAATGCCAGCTATGCGGTATCGTCTGCGAGCCGGGGACTTCATATCGGGGAAAAACTGGTTCTCGACTGCATGGCACAGGCCCGCAGAATCGGATTTCAGATTCTCCAGTTTAATGCGGTTGTGTCCTCAAATACCCATGCCCGTCATCTGTATGAGAGAATCGGCTTTCATCCGCTGGGCACAATCTCCGGCGGATTCCGGATGAAGGACGGACACTATGAGGATATCTGTCTGTACTATATTGAGGTATAAATAACATCTGTGCGGCAGCCGCCAAATGGACATGCCGGCATGTCCGCCCGGCTCGTTGCCCGCGGGAATAAAAAAGGAGGAATTTCATGGATCCACGTACATTTCCTACAAAGGGAAACCTGATGCTGGCCAAGAACTCTCTTGCACTGGCAAAACAGGGGTATGACCTGATGGACCGGAAAAGAAATATCCTGATCCGGGAACTGATGGATCTGATCGACGAAGCGCGGACGATTCAGGAAGAGATCGACACAACCTTTACCTACGCGTACCGCTGCCTCCAGCGCGCCAATATCGAAAACGGCATCAGCAATGTGGAGCTTCTGGCCTACACAGTGCCGATTGAGAATTCCATCACCATACAGACGCGAAGCATTATGGGGACTGAGATTCCCCATGTCAAATACATTCCTGACGCAGGAACTCCCACCTATGCTTTCAGCACCACCCACGAATCCATTGATAAGGCAAGGGAGGCGTTCCGCAAGGTAAAAGATCTGACCATCAAACTTTCCATGGTGGAAAACGCCGCTTACCGTCTGGCAAGCAACATCAAGAAAACTCAGAAGCGCGCCAATGCGCTTCAGAATATTACAATTCCGATGTACTCTTCTCTTGTGTATACGATTACCAATGCCCTGGAAGAAAAAGACAGGGAAGAGTTCACAAGACTGAAAGTCATCAAGAGAATGAAGCAGAAAAAGGAGAGCGGCTGATTAAAGGCCGCTCTTTTTTACAGCCATTTATTCTGTTTTCCCCGCCTCCTGTTCCGGCCTTTTTCTCTATTCTTCCGGTTTTCCCGGGCTTTCCGGTTTTCTGTATTCTATCCGGTTCGTATGGCCCCGATTGACTTGCAGACGCATATATGTCACAATGAATTTAACTTAAAAACACATGGGGGAATGTTTTATGAAGAGAAAAATTTTTGCAGTATTCTTTTCTGCGGCCATATGTCTTTTCTCTTTCAGCAGCTGCGGTTCATCTGAAAGCAGCCCGGATATTGATATTCAGGGTATAAAAGATGATATTACAGAACAGGATGAAGCAAAAGAGAATGCCAGGGAAAGTGCGGAAGAAAGGAAACAGGAAGAAGCGAGGGAGAATCGTGAAAAAATAAACGAGCGCCGGCAGAAGAATATTGATTCAGGAAAAGAGCGCAGAAAAGCGGCTGACCAGAAATTACTGGAAAGTTCGGATGACAGCCGGACTTCAGACACCCAAAACTCTTCTTCCCTTCCGTCCGGCGATGATCCCGCACAGAACAGCAGCGGTTCAGCGGGAAATACAGCCATGTGTCAGAACTGCGGCAAAGAATTAAGGCTTGTGGACTGCGGATACTGTTCCGGCAGCGGAACAGCCGGGTATTCGTCATGCCCGCGCTGCAACGGTGATGGAAAGATCTGCCAGAACTGCTTTTATAATCTGGACGGTTCCGGCGGCGGCAGTGTACAGAACGGCAGCGGAGTGTGCTCAGCCTGCAACGGAACCAGAACATGCCACGTCTGCTATGGAAATACTTATACCTATATCCCAAGTTATACAGACACTGCAGGAACCTATGTCTATTGTTCCAGCTGCAAAGGCACAAATATCTGCGAATTCTGCGGCGGCACAGGACGGGAATAACAGCCGTTTTATCAGCAGATTCATCGAAAAAAAGGGGGGGGTGTCGCAAAATCATCGAATTAGATGATTGAGCGACGCCCTCGCTCTGTTTATGGAAAAATCAAGAGAGTATCTGTTTGCGGATATTCTCCTGACACTTAATCAATTTTTAAATGAAAATATACTTAAGAATTTTTTTCTTCTTTTCAATCGGGATAGATTGAGAATCTCACTAGAAATATTTCCTGTAGGCATCCTAATTGTCTTAATATGTTCTTTTATTTTACCAGTTTCATCTATATAGGTTTCTTTAATTTGAATCTCTTTTTTTCAAAATTTAATTTTTTAACAGGTTTCCATTTAGCTTTTACGTCACGTTTTCTTATGTCGGTAAAATAATTATAGTCTCCACCATATCGCTCGTTTATCGAGATACCATTGAATTCTGCAATTAAGTTTTCACCATATGTCTGAGGGGTGTCAATAAATAACGATTGTGCAATAGTCTGTTCACCGGGATCAAACCCTTTCATATCTTCAGAAACTTGTTGACGCACATGAGGCATCTCACCCTGATCTTAACACATATTTTACTTACTTTTCACCTTCTTCGGATAGCGGGAATCTTCAGATTACCTGACAATAAAAGGAAGCTATGCAATAAAGGAGGAAAAGAAATATGGGAAAACGGCTGCTTTCACTGTTCACAGCAGTACTTTTCACGGTCCTGGCCGCCGGCTGCGGCATAAGCGGCCCGGCGGCACAGACCGGGAATTCCGTGGATGAGACAACCCTGCGTATTCTGTCCGGATCGGAGAACCAGGAACTGGAAAATATTATCCAGGACAGTGCCCGGAATGCGGGTATACGGGTAGAGATGGATTATAAAGGATCCGTGGATATTATGCGGGAACTGGAAACCGGCGCAGAAGGATACGACGCTGTATGGCCTGCCAGCAGCATATGGATTTCCCTCGGAGATAAGAACCATATGATCAAACACAGCCAGTCCGTTTCCATTACTCCTGTGGTATTCGGCATCCGCCGGAGTCTTGCGGAAGAGCTTGGATTTACCGGCCGGGATGTATCGGTACAGGATATTCTGAACGCTATCACAGATAAAAAGATGACCTTCTGCATGACAAGCGCCACACAGTCTAATTCGGGGGCCAGCGCATATATCGGATTCCTCTATGCGCTGCTCGGCAAACAGGAGGGGCTCACTGCGGAAGATCTCCGGAATGAAACGCTCCGGGAAAACATCCGGGCGCTTCTGGGCGGCGTGGACCGGAGTTCCGGAAGCTCCGACTGGCTGAAAGACCTTTTCCTTTCCGGAGACTATGACGCCATGGTCAATTACGAATGTCTGATTATCGATGCCAACGAACAGCTGGAAGCGGAAGGAAAAGAGCCCCTCTTCGTGGTATATCCCTATGACGGACTCTCTATCGCGGACTCTCCGCTGGGATATGTGGATCACGGAGATGAAACCAAAGAGGAAGCTTTTCTCGCCTTCCAGGAGAATCTCCTCTCCGGAGAAAGCCAGAGCGCGATCGAGGCAACCGGACGCCGGATCACTGCCAATGGAGTTTCTGACGAAAATAAAGATGTGTTTAACAGCAGCTGGGGAATTGACACCGAGCGGATCCTTTCACCGATCCAGATGCCCTCCGCCGATGTTCTGATGGAGGCCCTGAATGTATATCAGACCAGCTTTAAAAAGCCTTCTCTGAATATTTACTGTCTTGATTTTTCCGGCAGTATGCGCGGAACCGGCGAGTCGCAGCTCAAAGAGGCCATGTCCCAGATCCTCATTCAGGAAAATGCGCGGAAGAATCTGCTCCAGGCAAATGAAGGAGAAGTCAATATTGCGATTCTGTTTAGCGACGGCATTAGAAATATCCTGTCTGCCGACGGATATTCCGATGAGGCGCTTCAGAAGCTCTATGACCAGATCGCCGCGGAATCTCCCGGCGGCGGTACAGATATCTATACTGCCGCAGCCCGGGCATATGAGATTGCTTCCGGCTATGATTTAAATGATTATACTCCCGCCGTCATTCTGATGAGCGATGGGGTATCCAGTTACAATAAAGAAGTATTTGACAGCGCCGTGGAAACATACGGCAATGATATCCCTGTATTTTCCATTACATTTGGAGACGCGGATCCCGACCAGCTGGAAGAGCTGGCAGAGATGACCGGCGCCCGGGTATTTGACGGGACGGAAGATCTGACGGAAGCATTCCGCGGCGTAAAGGGATATAACTGAAATCTATGGAATCCGGCTGCGCCCGGTACGAAAGATACGGCACAGCAGCCGGGAAAGGACCGAAAACAGACATGAAGCACAACAATCAGAAAGAAATACTTTCCATTCTTGTTTCCGCCCTGCTGGCCCTTGTTCTGTTCTGCATCCTGCTTTTCTGCCTGAAATGGAATCTGTTTCTATGCATGCTCCTTACCGCCGGCGTCTACCTGGCTCTCAGCCTGCTGCTCCGGCCGGTGCCGCGGATCGGAAAAGTGGAGATCGATTCTCTGAAGAACGGAGAATTTCTGAACGAACGGCTGACCGAAGCCAGTTCCGACTACATCCGCATGCGCAGAGCGGCCGCGCAGATAACGGAAGAACCCCTGCATACAGAGTGCGGCGGACTTCTCACCCTTGCCGGAAATATTTTAAAATATCTGACAGCCAATCCGGAAAAAATTCCTGCTGCCCGCCGGTATATCGACTATTATCAGGAAACAGCGGCAAATGTGCTGGAACACTATACTGAACTTAAGGGAAGCGGGCTTTCCACCAGCGAGTCAGAGCGGATTCTTTCCGGCACACGGGAGACCGTATCCACTCTGAAGCAGGCATTTCAGATGCAGTTCGAAAAACTGATGCAGGACGAACTTATGGATATGGAAGCCGATCTGAAGCTTTTAAAACAGACTCTGCGCTCGGAAGGCTACAGGGAACCAGAAAAAAAGAAAGGTCTTGAACAGGAATGAAAAAGAAAATCACGGGACTCATACTCCTGGTTATCATAATGGGGGCAATCGGAGGCATCTATCTGTTCACAGGGAGCAGAAACGAGGCCGGCACCCCCGGACTTATTTCCGTCAGCGGATATATCGGCGGTGAAAAGACAGAATTACTGGAAGATGAAGAAGTACAGGATATTCTTCAGAACCGCTATCACCTTAAAACGGACTATTCCAAAGCAGGCTCTCTGGATATGATGACCGCTGACCTGAACGGCAAAAACTATCTCTTTCCTTCCAGCAGTATTGCTGAGGAATACTATACAGACCTGTACGGCGATCCGGTACAGAGCGAAATCATACTGAATACTCCTATCGTCCTGTACACACACAGATCCGTCCTTGACGCTTTTGACAGTCAGGGGCTGATCACCAGAAATGGAAATGCATACAGCATCGACATGGCCCGTCTGGTAGAGCTGATTCAGAATGATACCAGATGGTCGGACATCGGACTTCCGGAACTTTACGGCAATGTGTCAGTGGACACCACGGATCCGGCAAAATCCAACTCCGGAAATATATTCGCGGCGCTGCTGGCAAATGTCCTGAACGGCGGCCAGACTCTTACAGAGGATGACGCGGCAGAAATTGTGCCTGAACTTCAGGCCATATTCGGGAAGCTGGGATATATGGAAACCTCATCCTCGGATCTGTTCAGCCAGTTTCTCCGGATGGGCGTCGGAGCAAAACCAATCATTGCCGGCTATGAAAGCCAGCTTATCGAATATGCCTCCATTCACCCGGAAGAATACGAAAAGATAAAAGATGATATTGTCATGCTCTATCCTTCGCCCACGGTATGGTCCTCTCATATTCTTATCGCCCTGGACGAAAAAGGGCAGGATTTTCTCGATGCTCTTCTGGATGACGACATCCAGGAAATCGCATGGAAACGGCACGGATTCCGCACCGGGAATTACGGAACGCTGTCCGATCCGGATTCCCTGGCGGCAGACGGAATAGCAGCCTCCATCAGCCAGGTCACTCCTGTCCCCTCATACGATACAATGAAAATTATTATCGAATCACTGCAGTAAGTACTGCTTTCTGCGGATATCATCTACATTCCTTTTTCCGCAGGAAGCATCCGGTATTACGAAAGGAGATATTTTATGTCAGAAATTACACTCTCTGACCTGATTAAAACCAGTTCCGCTGCCGCGGAAGTTCCCTCAGAAACCACGCCGGAAGAAATCTCGGCTCAGATCAGCGTCCTGACTCCCGAAGAACGGCGTCAGGCCGACGAGATCCGCGAACAGATCGATGTGCGGGATTCCCAGATGGTAATGCAGTTCGGCGCGGGAGCCAGACAGAATATTGCGGACTTTTCCGAAAATATCCTGAAAAATATCCGCGCAAAAGATTCCGGATACGTAGGCGCTCTTATGACTGATCTTGTGACAAATGTGGAAAAACTGGACTTTGACTCACTCGAAAAAGGAAACGGTATCCTGGGACTGTTCCAGAAACTGGAGGCAAAAGTAAAACGCTTTCTGGCCCAGTACGAAAAGCTGGAATTGCAGGTCGACCGGATTGAAGGGAAACTGGAGGAGGCCCGCATGGAAATGCTCAAAGATATCGGCATCCTGGACTCACTCTATGAAAAGAATCTGAACTACTTCCGCCAGCTTCAGGTCTACATCACCGCCGGCCAGGAAAAGCTGGATGAACTGAGGGAGAAAACCATCCCTTCGCTCCGCGCGGAGGCTGAAAAAAGCGGCGACCCCATGCATGCCCAGCTTGTCAGAGACTTTGAAGACCTGGTAAACCAGTTCGAGAAAAAGCTTTATGACCTTAAAACAAGCAAAACCATCGCCATTCAGACCGCGCCGCAGATCCGGCTGATTCAGAACAACGACAAACTTCTGGCCGATAAGATCCAGACAGCAATACAGGAAACGATTCCTCTCTGGAAGAGCCAGATGGTTATGGCCCTGGGACTGTACCGCCAGCAGGAGGCGTTACGGCTGCAGCGAAATGTAACAGAAACCACAAACGCCATGCTGCTGAAGAACTCGGAAAAACTGAAACAGAACACGCTTGATGTGGCAAAGGAATCCGAGCGCGGCATCGTAGATATTGAAACTCTGAAAAAAGCAAATCAGAATCTGATATCCACCATAAATGAAGCAGTCCGCATCCAGAAGGAAGGACACGAAAAA
>DXIU01000120.1 GCA_019112765.1 Candidatus Mediterraneibacter norwichensis
TGTATTCTCTGTTCTTTTCTTCCCATTTCAGCCTCACCGCGAAAAAATTTTTTGTGATAATTCTATTTTCGCAGTGAAGCTGTGTATTTTCAATAGATTTAGTGCGAATTATTTTTACCTGTCAAAGCTGAGGTGTACTGCCCCGAACGGACTGTGTGCGCGCTGTCCGGCCGCATGTTATAAAATATGAATCTGAAATTGATATATTCCATGTCATATGATAAAATATCCGGGCTGAAAAGGCGGATGCAGGAAAAATGTAATTGCACTTTTATCCGCCCGGTTTTACAATGGAAATCAGAAAATATATTGAACGGATTGTCCGGGAATCAGCCGGGCACTGTACAGGGAAAGGAGAACCGTCGTGCTGACGATCAGTAATTATGTGAGGGCGAAGACGCTGGAGGAGGCGTATGAGTTGAATCAGGCGCGCAGCAGCCGCGTGATGGGCGGAATGATGTGGATGCGGCTGAGCAACGCGAAGGTAAAGACCGTAATTGATCTGTCCGGTCTCGGACTGGACCAGATTGAGGAAACGGACAAGGTATTCAAGATAGGAGCCATGTGTACGCTGCGGCAGCTGGAACAGTGTGAGAGGCTCAGAGAAGAGTATGGGGACGGAATTGCAGAAGCTGTGCGCCATATTGTGGGGGTGCAGTTCCGCAATCAGGCAACGGTAGGAGGAAGTATTTACGGAAGGTTCGGATTCTCGGATGTGCTGACCGCGTTTCTGGCTCTTGATACTTTTGTGGAACTGTACGATGGCGGTATTATCCGTCTGTCAGAATTCGTAAACCGCAAACCGGACAGAGACATACTGGTGTCCATTATTATCCGTAAAGGAAAGAGAAAATTCCGTTATTCGTCTGTCCGCCGGACAAAGACAGATTTTCCTGTCATCGCCTGCGCGGTAGTTACCGGGATTGTTCACGGAGAAGAATCCTGGTATTTCTCTGTGGGCGCGAGGCCGATGAAGGCGGCGCTGACGGAGAGAAAATGGCAGCTTAAGCCGGATGAAACAGAAGAAGCCATCGCGGCATGCGCAAAAGAAATAGCTGCGGAATTCGACTACGGAACAAATATGCGGGGCAGCGCAGAGTACAGGCAGCATCTTGCCGAGGTCCTGCTGCGCAGATCCATAAGCTCTATTTTAACGGAGGATAAATAGATGGAAGTTCGGTTTATATTAAATCAGAAACAGGTCGCCGTGGACGCTGCTCCGGATGCAGTTCTGATGAATGTGCTCAGAGATCTGGGATGCAAGAGTGTGAAGTGCGGCTGCGAGACGACAAACTGCGGACTCTGTACTGTCTGGATTGACGGGAAATCCCGGCTGTCCTGTTCGGTGCTGGCCGCCGGTGTGGAAGGACATGAAGTGACAACCCTGGAAGGAGTAGAGCAGGAAGCCGAAGAGTTCGGCCGTTTCCTTGCAAAAGAGGGAGCAGAGCAGTGCGGCTTCTGTTCCCCCGGATTTATCATGAATGTGCTGGCAATGATGCGGGAATATGAAGAAAAAGCAGAAAAATCCGGCAGAGCATCGGATGCTGTTCCGGATACAGAGGAAATCAAAGAATATCTGGCAGGCAATCTGTGCCGCTGTACCGGGTACATGGGACAGCTTCGCGCAATACAGAATTATATGGCAGAGAAAAAAATGACAGGAGAGAATGTGCCGGAGAAGAAGGAGGTGCGGGCATGATCGGATCCAGCGAAAAATTATCGGATTTAAGTTATGTGAACCATCCGGTTCCGAAGGTGGACTCAGAATCCCTGGTCACCGGAAAGGCCGTGTATACCAATGACCTTGCCCCTTCAGACTGTCTGATTGTAAAGCTCGTAAGAAGTCCCCATGCCCATGCCCTGATTCAGGAGATTGACACGTCGCGGGCGGAGGCTGTTCCGGGAATCGTATGCGTTCTGACTTATAAAGACTGTCCGGATAAAAGGTTTACTCTGGCTGGACAGACGTATCCTGAGGCAAGCCCATATGACAGGCTGATTCTGGATCAGCGGATGCGCTTTGTGGGTGACGCGGCCGCCATTGTGGCAGGTGTTTCCGAAGAGGCGGTTAAGAAAGCTGTAAAGCTTGTACGTATTAAATATGAAGTGCTGGAGCCGGTGCTGGATTTCCGCAAGGCAAAGGATAATCCCATCCTGGTTCACCCGGAGGATAACTGGAGAAGCCTGTGCAATGTAGGCGCGGACAATAAGCGGAATCTCTGCGCTCATGGCGAATGCGGGGAAGGGGATATCGATGCTGTGATTGATTCCTGCGATTATGTGGTTGACCGTGTGTACCATACAAAAGCGAACCAGCAGGCTATGATGGAGACATTCCGGACTTATACTTATCTGGATGCATACGGCAGACTGAATGTGGTATCTTCCACCCAGGTGCCTTTCCATGTGAGAAGGATTCTGGGCAATGCTCTTGATATACCAAAGCATAAGATCCGTGTGATCAAGCCGAGAATCGGAGGCGGATTCGGCGCGAAACAGACGTCTGTATCGGAGATTTATCCGGCCATAGTAACATGGAAGACCGGACGCCCTGCGAAGATTATCTTTACGCGGGAAGAGTCTCTTACCGCCTCTTCGCCCCGCCATGAGATGGAGATGCATGTCCGGGTGGGAGCGGATAAGGAAGGGAGAATCCGTGGAATCGACCTTCATACTCTGTCCAATACCGGTGCTTTCGGCGAGCACGGACCGACTACGGTGGGACTGTCCGGCCACAAATCCATCCCGCTTTACGGGAGGACGGACGCCTTCCGGTTTACTTATGATGTGGTCTATACCAATGTAATGTCCTCCGGCGCTTACCGGGGATATGGAGCTACCCAGGGGATTTTTGCCGTAGAGTCCGCGGTAAATGAGCTGGCGGAGAAGATGGGCATGGATCCGACCGTGCTGCGGGAGAAAAATCTGGTCCGTGAGGGACAGGTGATGCCTGCTTATTATAACGAGAGAACAGACAGCTGCGCCCTGGACCGGTGCCTTGCCCGGGCAAAGGAAATGATTGACTGGGACAGAAAATATCCCTGCTATGACTGTGGAAACGGCAAAGTCAGAGGCGTGGGAGTCGCTATGGCCATGCAGGGCTCCGGAATATCCCATGTAGATACCGGGTCCGTTGCCATCAAGGTGAATGACGATGGATTTTACAGCCTGATGGTCGGCGCTACGGATATGGGAACCGGCTGCGATACCATTCTGGCGCAGATGGCGGCGGAATGCCTGGAGTGCAGCATGGATGATATTATTGTTCACGGAGTTGACACGGATATTTCGCCTTATGATACCGGATCCTACGCGTCCAGTACTACTTACGTTACAGGTATGGCAGTAGTAAAGACCTGTGAGACGCTGCGGGAGAAGATATGTGCCACAGGTGCGGGCTATCTGGGATGTTCCGTGGAGGATGTTCAGTTTGACGGTGTAAATGTGACGAATCTGAAGACCGGAGAGTCCATTTCACGGAAAGAGATCGGAAATAAAGTGATGTGTTTCAGCAATGAAGCGCTTTCCGCCAGCGAGGCGTTTTCTTCCCCGACATCGCCGCCGCCGTTTATGGCAGGCATCGCGGAAGTGGAGATTGACAAAGAAACCGGGACAGTGGAGATGGTGGACTATGCAGCGGTTGTGGACTGTGGAACAGTCGTCAATCCGGCGCTGGCCCGGGTTCAGGTGGAAGGCGGCATCGCCCAGGGAATCGGCATGGCTCTGTTTGAGGATATTGTATATAACGAAAAAGGAAAGAACTACAGTAATTCCTTCATGCAGTACAAGATCCCCAGCCGTCTGGACGTGGGAAAAATCCGTGTGGAATTTGAGAGCAGTTATGAGCCCACCGGCCCATTTGGCGCGAAGTCCATCGGAGAAATTGTAATCAATACTCCGTCGCCGGCTATTTCAAATGCAGTTCAGAACGCGGTTGGCGTGATCATCCGGGAGCTTCCGATTACCGCTGAGAAAGTGTACCGGGGTATGCAGGAGAATGAAAAAAATAAGGTTTCTTTATAAATAATAAATAAGATGAATTTCAGGCGCGGAGTTCTATGACCTGTATAAGGCTCCGCGCCGTTTTTATGCTGTCTGCCGGATATTGTCCCGGGAAAAGTACAGGAACCGAAGAGCTATGAGTACAACAATATACAGTGAGCAGTACAGTAGAAAAACACAAGATATACGAAAAAGTTACTGTTTGATACCGTGTATATTGTATAAAATTAAATACAAGGCTGTTTCTGAGAATGATTATCGAAATAGGGCTTGTCTTTTTTTTAACGTGATGTTATACTAGCGCATGACAGGTGAGAGGGGCGACCCGACACCGATTGATTTAACTTTAACAGCAAAAGATTTCACGGAGGAGGTTTTCAGAAAATGGCAAAAGCTAGTTATGACCAGTGGGCAGGCTTTAACGGAAAGCTCTGGAAAGAAGAAGTTAACGTTCGTGACTTCATCCAGAATAACTACACTCAGTATGAGGGAGATGAGTCTTTCCTTGCAGGCCCGACAGAAGCAACAAATAAACTGTGGGGAGAACTGCAGAAACTTCAGAAAGAAGAGCGCGCGAAGGGCGGCGTTCTTGATATGGAGACAGAGGTGGTATCCGGACTTACAGCTTACGGCCCGGGCTACATTAACGAGGATATGAAGGATCTGGAGCAGGTTGTAGGTCTTCAGACAGACAAGCCGCTTAAGAGAGCATTTATGCCTTACGGCGGAATCAAGATGGCTGAGCAGGCCTGCACGACATACGGTTACACACCCAGTGAAAAACTGCATGAAATCTTTACAGTATATCATAAAACACACAACCAGGCAGTATTCGATATCTATACACCTGAGATGAAAAAAGCACGTCACAACAAGATCATTACAGGACTTCCGGATACATATGGAAGAGGACGTATTGTCGGCGACTACCGCCGTGTAGCTCTCTACGGTATTGATTACCTGATTGAGAAAAAGCAGTCTGATTTCGTTGAGTACGAGAGACACGGAATGAAGGGAACAGACTTCCGTCTCCGTGAAGAGATCGCAGATCAGATCTGCGCGCTTAAGGGAATGAAAGAAATGGCAGAGTCCTACGGCTATGATATTTCCCAGCCGGCGAAGAACGCGAAAGAGGCGGTTCAGTGGCTGTACTTCGGCTACCTTGCAGCCATCAAGACTCAGAACGGCGCTGCCATGAGTGTAGGACGTGTTTCCACATTTCTTGATATTTATATCCAGAGAGACCTGGAGAACGGCACTCTGACAGAGGAACAGGCTCAGGAGCTGATCGACCACCTTGTTATGAAATTCCGTATGGTAAAATTCGCCAGAATTCCGTCTTACAACGAGCTGTTCTCCGGCGACCCGGTATGGGCGACACTGGAAATGGCAGGAATCGGAATGGACGGACGTCATATGGTAACAAAGAACGACTACCGTTTCCTCCATACTCTGGAGAACATGGGACCGTCACCGGAGCCGAACCTGACAGTACTTTATTCTTCACATCTTCCGGAGAATTTCAAGAAATATGCGGCTTATATTTCTGTTAAGACAAGTTCCATCCAGTACGAGAATGACGATGTAATGCGTCCGGTATGGGGCGACGACTACTCCATCTGCTGCTGCGTATCCGCAACAGAGACAGGAAAGGAAATCCAGTTCTTCGGAGCCCGCGCGAACCTTGCAAAATGCCTTCTGTACGCAATCAACGGCGGCGTTGACGAGAAGACAAAACAGCAGGTATCTCCGCTGTACAGGCCGATCACATCCGAGTACCTTGACTATGATGAGGTTATGGAG
>DXIU01000121.1 GCA_019112765.1 Candidatus Mediterraneibacter norwichensis
CGTCCACAGAGAAATAGACCGCGTTGATGCCGTCTATCCGCACCAGCGACTGTACGACGGCCGCCCGTACAAGCTTCTCTTCCACATTCTCCATCTGAAGATACGCACTGTTAAAATCCACCGCCAGGATACCCCCGCTGATCGTACAATCGGTCACCTCTACATCCTCCGGGAATACTGTCGTATACTCAATCTCAGATGCCGGCTGCTTCATTTCCGACAGGACAGCCTCCGCCTGCGCGAGAGGATCTTCCTCGCCAAACTCAAATGTGATTTTTACCAGACCGGTTCTGTCTGTATTCAGACTGTATATATAAGTGTCCCTGCTGTCCACGTCAGTCCGCTTTGCGCATGCGGCAAGCAGAAAAACTGCCAGGGCAGACATCAGAACCGCAATCACCTTTTTTCCCGTTCTCATAATCCTGCCTCCTATGCTGCCACATATGTGAGGGGAATCCGGACTGTAAATGTAGTCCCTTCTCCTTCAATGCTGTGAACCTTGATAGATCCCCTGTGTACAATTACTGCATTTCTTGCGATTGCAAGGCCCAGTCCTGTTCCGCCGATCTCTCTGGAATGGGATTTGTCCACCCGGTAAAACCGCTCGAAAATATGAGCCTGATCCTTTTCCGGAATTCCGATTCCTGAGTCCTCTACTTTAATATAGAAAAACTTATGATCCGCGTTCAGCGACACATGAACCCAGCCATTATCCACATTGTATTTAATCGCGTTCTCAACCAGATTTGATACTGCAAGAGAAAACTTTGTCTCATCAATCTCCGCAGTCACCGGACGGAAACTTTCCATTACCATCTCTACATTTTTCTTTTGCGCGATGGGTTTCAGCCGCTTCAGGATCTGTTCCAGAAGCTCATTGATATTCACGGACTGAATGTTAATATTCTGTCCCGTTTTATCCATCTTTACAAGAGAAAGAAGGTCAGTAATGATCTGGTTCTCCCGGTCGATCTCCCTGGCAATGTCGCCCATAAACTCCTGATACATCTCCACAGGAACATTTTCCTGCTCCAGAAGAGAATCCGCCAGCACCTTCATGGATGTCATAGGCGTCTTCAGCTCGTGGGAGACATTGGAGACAAATTCTTCTCTGGATTCATCCAGGATCTTCAGTCTCCCCAGCATCTTGTTAAACGCTTCGCTCATCTGCCTTGTTTCCGTAAACGTCTCTACGTGAAGGACATCATCTGTGTAGCCTTCTGTCACACTCTCGATGGCCCGGGTAATCCTGTGAAGCGGCCGTACCACCCGGTCTGCAGCGAATACGCCGGCAAGGGCCAGCAGAATCATGGCAATTCCGATAATCACGCCTCCCTGTGTATACAGTTCGGTAATTGTATTCTCAATTGAATCGGTGGACACACTGGCCTGCATTACTCCGGCAATTCCCTCATTCTCAGGGCCCGGAATCGGTGTAGATACTTCAATATAGTGATTCTGTCTGTCGTAATAACTTACAGTCTCTCCCTGCATGCTCCGGATCACGTTCTCCGATACATCCGTTTTTCCCTCATCCAGGTCATATGTATCTCTTACAACTCTGAGCTGATCGTCAATCACCATAACGCGTCCGTTATAGATATCTGTCAGCTGTGAAAGATTCGCATTGATAACCTCGGATGATGTATCCGAAAGATATCCGTAAGTACTGAACTGATTGCACAGAATTGTGCATTGATTCTGAATTTCCGCAGTCTGGAGCTCTACCGCTCTGGACTCATAATAAGCCGCAATTCCGAAAAACACAGCCAGACAGGGCACAAGCCCTGCCAGCATAATAATTACTATTATCCGCACACGAAGATTGCGGAATATTTTATCTCTGATTCTGAGCCGAAGCTTACCCCTGGAAATAATAACCCACTCCCCACTTTGTATGTACATATTTCGGTTCGCTTGGATTTACCTCGATCTTCTCCCGCAGTCTTCTGATATGTACATCCACGGTTCTTGCATCCCCCGGATAATCATATCCCCAGATAAGATTCAGAAGGTTTTCCCTGCTGTATACCTTGTTCGGATTCATGGCCAGCAGTTCCAGGACGTCAAACTCCTTGGCCGTCAGATTGATCTCCCGCTCTCCGATGAATACTCTCCTGCTCTCGCAGTCAATCTTCATGTTCCCCTTTATAAGAACCGGACTCCCCGCCGGTTCCTTTCTCTTGGTCGTGCGGCGCATAATGGCCTTGATTCTTGCCTTAACTTCAAGTATGTTAAAAGGTTTTGTTATATAATCATCAGCCCCGTACTCCAGCCCCAGGATCTTGTCCATATCCTCGCTTTTGGCAGTCAGCATAACTATGGGCATATCCGAGAACTCCCGTATCTGCTGGCACACCTCAAATCCGTCTTTCTTCGGAAGCATCACGTCCAGGAGCACCAGATCATACTCGCAGTTCCTGGCATATTCCAGCGCTTCCTCGCCATCGTACGCGCAGTCCACCTCCATGCCCTCCTGCTCCAGACTGAAGCGGATTCCTTTCACGATTAATTTTTCATCATCCACAACCAATATTTTCTTACTCATACTCCAATATCTCGACTCCCTGCTATATCGTTATGTTATCCTTTATTTTATTAAATACTCCCTCTTTGATTCCCTCGATCTGCATCAGCTCTTCCGTACTGGTAAACTTTCCGTGCTCCTCACGGTAATCCAGAATACTCTGAGCCTTCGCCTCACCGATCCCGGTAAGCTGCATGAGTTCCTCTTTTCCGGCTGTATTAATATTTATCTTTCCCTGTTTCTTTCCGTCCGTACCATTGGTTATCCCTGTCTCTGCAACCCCTGCACCGTACTCCTGCGCTTCCTCCAGAGTCGGCACATAAATGCGACCTCCGTCTGTTACGGTTTCTGCCTGATTGACATACTCGCCGGCTGCCTCTTCCGTCAGCCCGCCGGCCAGCTCAACCGCCTCAAACACACGGGCATCGCTACTCAGTTTATATACTCCGGGAGAGTGTACCGCCCCGCACACATAAACATAGGCGAACGTCTCCTCTTCCTCTTCACAGAACTCCTCCTGTGACTCTGAATCTTCTTCCGTTCCGGATGCTTCTGTCAGTTCCAGTTCCACAAGAGAGTTTTCCTGCTCTCTGCCGCAGCCTGAAAGCAGATAGAACGCTCCTAACAGAACTGCCATTATCCTGAAAATTCTGAAATCGTCTCGCATATTTTCCTCACAATCCGCAGATCGTAAGAATACCCCTTTATGCCGGACATAAAAATGCACACAAGAGAAAACCCGAAAACTTTACGCTTCTGCTGTCTCTGTGAGCCGACTGTGTAAACAGCCTGTTATTATTGTAACGAATTTTTGTAAAAAAGACAATAGACAATTACGTCTTTGTTACAAGTTTATTGAGTGTTTATTACAGTTCTGTTCCTGTTTTTATTCTTCTCTTTTATTCCCACTGAAAAATGGCAATCCCTGCAATGGCAAGCGCAAGACCGCCCAGCTTTCTCCAGTCCACAGGTTCTTTATCCATCCCGAACATTCCGAAAAGTTCAATCACGTAAGATACAATCAGCTGCGCGATCACAATAAGAAGCGCTGATTTCGCCGGCCCCAGTGCTTCTATGCTTTTAATTACCGTCCAGGTTATCCCTGCCCCGATTACACCGCCCAGCAGCATATATTTCGGTTCAACTCTTCCCAGAGCCGCCACGCTGTCGCGTCCTGTCGCCAGCCACACGGCAAGGCAGACCGCGAACGCAGTAAGCTGAACCCAGCCGTTGCTCACCCAGACACCTGTTGTCTTTGTCACCTGCGTGTTAAAAACCCCCTGTACACTCATCAGGGCTCCTGACAAAAGCGCAATTAAAAAACCGATCATCTTCCTACCTCCATATGCTGTACCATTCACACATATTTCAGTATATCCGACAACCGGTTTCTTTATTCCCGTCTGCTCTGTTAAGACCTGTCTTCGTTTTTTCAGACCAATATTATTGCAGAGCTTTTTTCATTTTAACAATCATTTCGTCAATATGCTTTTCTTCCACTATGAGCGGAGGAACGAAGCGGATCACATTTCCATGCGCCTGGATAACCAGAAGGCCTTCCTGAACGGCTCTGTTATTCACTTCTGCCAGAGGCTTTGTGACAACGATTCCCTGCATCAGGCCTTTGCCCTTTCGTTCTGTCACACAGTCCATTTCTTCTGTCAGCTCGTCCAGTTTCTTTGTCAGATAAGGCGCCACCTTATTCACATGGCCTACAATATCTTCCCGCTCGAAAATTTCGATCACCTTTTTTACTGCCGTACATGCCAGCGGATTTCCCCCGTATGTAGCGCCATGATCTCCGGGCTGAAGAGAATACTCCGCAACTTCTTCCGTCAATGCAAACGCGCCTACCGGAATTCCGTTTCCAATTGCTTTTGCCATGGTAAGTATGTCCGGTCTCACACCATAGCCCTGCCACGCAAACATGCTTCCGGTCCTTCCCATACCGCACTGTACCTCATCGCAGATCATAAGAATACCGTTCTCATCACAGATATTCCGGATTCCTTCCATAAATTCCTGCGTGGCAAGATTAATACCTCCCTCTCCCTGCAGAGGCTCCAGGATAATCGCGCAGGTCTTATCGCTTACAAGGGCTTTCACACTGTCCAGATCATTGAACTTCGCGAACTTCACGCCCGGAACCACAGGCTCAAAGGGATCCCGGTAGGCTTTGTGGCCGGTCACAGACACGGCGCCGAATGTCCTTCCGTGAAAGGAATTCTCCATGGCAATAAATTCGTATCTTCCCGTCTGCTTTGTATAGGCATATCTTCTTGCCGCCTTAAGCGCTCCCTCAACTGCTTCGCCGCCGCTGTTGGTAAAAAATACCCGGTCCATACCGCATATACGGTTCAGTTCCCTTGCTGCCTCTCCGCAGCTTTTGTGGTAATAAAGATTGGAGGTGTGATACAGCTGGTCAATCTGATCCTTTAATGCCCGGGCAAGCTCTTTGTTGCCGTATCCCAGTCCGGATACGGCAAATCCGGCCGCGAAATCCAGATATTCTTTTCCATCCGCGTCGTAAAGATACATGCCCTCCCCATGATCAAGCACGACAGGGAAGCGATTATATACATGAATAAGATTTTCTTCTGCTGACTGTATTTTACTGTTCACCATAATAATACCTGCTTTCTTTACTGTTTAATATTGCTGTGCCGATTCCTTTATTTGTAAAGATCTCCAGAAGGAGACAGTGCGGAATCCGGCCGTCCAGAATATGCACCCGGGATACGCCATGGGCGATGGCATCGATACAGTTCTGAAGCTTCGGCAGCATACCGCCGCCAATACTTCCGGAAGCCATCAGTTCCTTCGCGTCATCCACCCACAGCTCGGAAATCAGCGTGGAAGGATCATCCGGATCTTTATAGACGCCTTCAATATCTGTCAGGAAGGCCAGTTTCTCCGCCCGGACCGCGCGCGCAATGGCGCAGGCCGCATCATCCGCATTGATGTTATATGTATTATAATCATCATCCATTCCCACAGGACACACAATCGGAAGGAAATCCTTCTCCAGCAGATCGAAGAGGATCGGCGCGTTGACGTGTTTGATCTCCCCTACATACCCGATATCCTGTCCGTCTGAATATTTTTTATCTACCCGCAGAAGACCGCCGTCCTTGCCGCTGATGCCGATGGCGCGTACGCCCAGACTCTCTACGAGCTGTACCAGGCTTTTGTTCACCCGGCCAAGCACCATCTCCGCGATCTCCATTGTACTTTCATCTGTCACGCGCAGACCGTTGATAAATCTGGGTTCCATTCCTGTCTTTGCAACCCATTTGCTGATTTCTTTTCCGCCGCCGTGGACGATAATCGGCTTGAATCCAACCAGCTTAAGCAGAGTCACGTCTTCGATCACCCGTTTTTTCAGCTCTTCATCCACCATAGCGCTGCCGCCGTATTTCACTACAATAATCTTTCTGTTAAAGCGCTGGATATAAGGCAGGGCTTCAATCAGGACCTGCGCTTTATCCAGATACTGCTGCATATTTTCATTCATAATTTCCATCCCCTCCTTAACTCCGGTAATCGGCGTTGATATTGATATATTCATGAGTCAGATCGCAGCCCCAGGCTGACGCCTGAGCATCTCCTTCTCCGATATCCGCAGTTACGGTTACTTCCGGCTGAGAGAGAATCTCTGTGGCCTGCTCCTCGCTGTAATCTACGGCAACTCCGTTTTCTATAATCTTAAGTTTTCCGGCGCTGCTCTCAAAAAACAGCGTCACTTTTTCCGGATCAAACTCTGCTCCGGAATACCCCATTGCGCAGAGAATTCTTCCCCAGTTGGCGTCATGTCCGGCGATAGCTGTCTTTGTCAGATTGGAACAGACTATGGATTTTGCCAGTACCTTTGCCTGCTCCTTTGTCTGTGCTCCTGTAATCTTCGCCTCAAAGAGGGCTGTTGCGCCTTCCCCGTCACCTGCCATCTTTTTTGCCAGTGTTTCATTCACATAGTGAAGAGCTTCGCAGAACCTCTTATACTCCGGCGTACCGTACCGGATCTTGTCGTTTCCGGCCATGCCGTTTGCCAGCAGAAGCACCGTATCATTGGTAGAAGTATCTCCGTCTACCGATATCATATTGTATGTGTCCTCCACATCTGCGCGCAGCGCTTTCCGCAGAGCCTTCCCGGAGATTTTTGCATCCGTTGTAATAAATGACAGCATAGTACACATGTTCGGATGGATCATACCGGATCCTTTGGCCATGCCGCCTATGGTAACTGTCTTTCCCCCGATTTCAAAAGTAACTGCCGCTTCCTTCGGCCTGGTATCGGTCGTCATAATGGCCCTCGCAGCAGCAGCGCCGCTTTCCCGGTCCGCTTTTTTCTCCGCCGCAAGCATATGAATTCCTTTTTCAATCCGGTCTACAGGCATCTGCATTCCGATAACACCGGTGGAGCCAACCAGCACACCGGCTGCATCCACATTCAGCGCCTGAGACGCAGCTTCCGCCGTCTTCCTGCAGCATTCCATTCCCTCTTCACCAGTGCACGCATTTGCAATTCCTGAGTTCACAATCACTGCCTGGGGCCGGAGCTTCTTCTCTACAATCTCTCTGTCCCATTTCACCGGCGCGGCTTTTACCACATTCGTCGTAAAAGCTCCCGCAGCCCTGCATGGCTTTTCACTGTAGATCAGCGCCATGTCCGTGCGATCCTGATATTTGATTCCCGCCGCGGCCGCGGCTGCCTCAAATCCTTTCGCCGCTGTTACGCCTCCGTCAATTATATTCATCTTCCTTACGCTCCTTTTCTCTGCTACTGTTCATTAAATGCTGTTATGTTTTCCTCGTTCAGTGTGAAGTCATAATAATTCAGATCCAGTCTCTCTGTCCATCCGATGGTATTCCAGAAAGCATTTCCGATATCGTTTCTGGTAAAGGCAATCAGAGACACTTTGTTGATTTCCTCTTTCTGAAGCGCCTTCATGGCAAAAACAACCATAGCTCTTCCGATTCCATGTCTTCGGCAGGCCTCATCCACACAGACATGGTACAGACAGCCCCGTCTTCCGTCATGACCGCACAGGATACTTCCCACAATTTTTCCATCCTCCTCGGCCACTACACTGGTCGACGGATTCCGCTTCAGGAAGCGCTCCACTCCCTCTCTGGAATCATCTATACTGCGGATTCCAAAACCTTTGATCTTCTTCCAGAGGGCATACACCTGATCGTAGTCCTCAATTGTCATTACTCGTATCATAATCCATATGTACTCCATTCGTCTTTTATTTTATGACACCCTCATCTTTAACCAATCGTGCGGTAAAATCCGGAAATTGCCAGATTTCCTGTGGGGCTACGGGAACATCGGCACCAGTTCCAGTCCTTCGCTCTCCCGCTCGCCAAACATCAGATTCATATTCTGCACTGCCTGCCCGGCCGCGCCTTTTACCAGATTATCAATTGCCCCCATCATAATAATGCGGTTTGTCCTGGGATCAATCTTAAAGCCAATGTCAACATAATTGCTCCCCTCCACCCATTTTGTCTCCGGGCATACATCCGGATCAAGAACGCGGACAAATTTTTCGTCTCCATAATATCTGTCATATACCGCTTTTATCTCTTCCGGCGTAACTTTCCGGGTCAGGCCTGCATACTCGGTAGCCAGAATTCCCCGGTTCATGGGAACAAGGTGGGGAGTAAAGCTGAGTGTAACCTTTCTTCCTGCCGCATAGCCCAGCTGTTCTTCAATCTCAGGCGTATGCCGGTGTGCTGCCACGCCATATGCCTTAATATTTTCATTGACCTCGCAGAAAAGGTTCGGCAGCTTGGCGCCCCGTCCTGCTCCGGAGGTTCCGGATTTGGCGTCAATAATCAGGCTGTCCATATCGATCAGCCCCTCTTTTGCCAGAGGATAAGCTGTCAGGATGGAACAGGTTGTATAACAACCCGGATTTGCCACAAGGCGGGCTGTTTTCACTTTTTCCCGGTTGATCTCGCACAGACCATACACCGCTTCATCAAGAAACTGAGGCGCTTTGTGCTCAATCTTATACCATTCTTCGTAAACAGATACGTCTTTGAGCCGGAAATCCGCGCTCAGATCAATCACCTTCGCCTTTGACAGGATTCCTTCATTTACAAGAGACGCACACAGACCCTGGGGGGTAGCCGTAAAGATCACATCCACCCGGTCTGCCAGTTCCTCCATATTGTCATCCATACATGTGTCGTCCACAATCTGGAACATATTTCTGTACACATCCGCATATTTCTGATCTATGTAGCTTCTGGATCCATACCATTCAATCCGGGCATTTTTATGCCCTGTCAGTATTCTCACAAGCTCAGCGCCCGCGTATCCCGTGGCGCCAATGATTCCAACCTTAATCATTTTTAATAATTTCCTTTCCGTGAAATATGTACAGCGCCGGCAGACAAAAGAGTTCGCGGGGATTTCCCGCTCTGGTGTCCGCTGACGCTTCCATTTCCTAATAATATACCACATTGTCAGGGAAGTAAAGCATACTTCCTGTCTTTCTGAACTATGCTTGCATAATAATACATCATTTTTGCATAATATGCAAGCTTTATTCATTTACTTCTTTATTTTATTCACAAATCTCCTATCAGTGCACTCAATTTTATGCACGCAAATCCGATCCGCGCCGTTACAGAAAAACGCCGGAGCATGTACTGTACCGGAAGTCCGGGATCATTCATCCCGGCTGCTTCCGACACATGCTCCGGCGTATCTCTGCATTTTTATTTCTTTTTAACTCTTTTTGTTCATTTATTTCCGGATCTGACCATTTCCAAATCCGATATACTTTGTTGTTGTCAGCGCCTGCAGACCCATAGGACCTCTGGCATGAAGTTTCTGTGTACTGATGCCGATCTCCGCTCCAAAGCCGAATTCAAATCCATCGGTAAATCTTGTCGAAGCATTTACGTAAACCGCAGCCGCGTCAATCTCATCCAGGAACTTCAGCGCACGGGCATAATCTTTCGTCACAATGGACTCTGAATGTCCGGTGTTGTATTTATTAATATGGTCAATCGCCTCATCTATGGAGTCTACTACTTTTATGGAAATCACAGCATCCAGATACTCAGTTCCCCAGTCTTCTTCTGAAGCCGGAATAATATCTTCGCTGATGGCCCGGGCTCTCTCATCCCCGCGCATCTCTACATTATGCGCCTTTAATTTCGAGACAATTCTGGGAAGAATTTCATCTGCTGCCGCTGCGTGAATTACCAGAGATTCGCATGCATTGCATACGCCCATTCTCTGTGTTTTTGCATTCTCCACAATATCCGCGGCCATAACCGGATCCGCTCCTTCGTCCACATAGACATGGCAGTTTCCCGTGCCCGTCTCAATTACCGGAACCGTACTGTTCTGGACCACATTTGCAATCAGCCCTGCACCGCCTCTGGGAATCAGTACGTCGATCCATCCGTGCATCTTCATCATCTCATTGACCACATCCCGGCTTGTATCCTCAACCAGAAGAATAAGATCCTGGTTGAACTTCATTTTCCGGAGAGCTGCCTTAATCGCCCGGACAATCGCCTGATTGGAATGAATTGCATCGCTTCCTCCTCTCAGAATAACTGCATTCCCCGTTTTAAAACAAAGGCCGAAGGCATCTGCCGTAACGTTCGGCCGGGATTCATAAATAATGCCCACAACCCCGAGCGGCACTCTCTTCTGCCCGATCCGCAGTCCGTTCGGACGTGTTTTCATATAAAGGACCTCTCCTACCGGGTCGTCCAGAGCCGCAATCTGTCTGAGTCCCTCAGCCATATCGGATATTCTCTTTTCCGAAAGCGCCAGTCTGTCAATCAGGGACTGTTTTACGCCTTTCTCCTTTGCCGCTTCCAGATCCTTTTTATTTTCTTCCAGGATCAGCTCCTGCTGGGCAATCAGTTCTTCCGCCACAGCAAGCAGGCCCCTGTTTTTTTCATCTGTACCGAGTTTTGCCGCTTCTCTCGATGCACTCTTTGCATGTTTTGCAAGCGCTTCCATGTAAGTTCCCATTTTTTGTTCTCCTTTCCTCACCCGGCGTAACCTCATCCGGTTCAACAGATTTCTGCGCGCCATTTGTCTTATTTTACCATCAATCTCCGTTTCCCGCCACACTTTCTTTTCGCCCTTCAATTTGAATTTGTGGGTGGAGAAAAGTCCGCCGGGGAGTCCGGGTATGGTGCCGGAGAGCACGCTTTCGCTCGGATCGCGGCGCAGCGGTACATAAGAGCGCAAAAGACGCGCTCTAAGTACCGGCGCCGCTTTACGGCTCTCC
>DXIU01000013.1 GCA_019112765.1 Candidatus Mediterraneibacter norwichensis
CAAACAAAGGCACCTCGGAATTTGGCCTGGCCAATACAAACAAACTAGTGCGGCAGTATGAATATGCTACCGGCCTTAAGACGGGTTCTACCGGTGAGGCTAAATTCTGTGTTTCAGCTACAGCTGAAAAAAACGGAGTGGAACTGATTGCGGTTATTATGGCAGCCGAAAATTCCAGACAGAGATTTCAGGATGCGGTAACTCTTCTGAATTATGGTTTCGGGAAATGTCAGATCTATACAGATGAAAATCCGGATCCTCTTCCGGAAGCAGAAATACAGGGGGGAGTCCTGGATCAGATCAGTCTGGAATATGGGGATACGTTTACCTATCTGGATACAGAAGGCGCCAATCTGAACAGCATTGAAAAAGAAACTGTTCTGGATGAGCCGATTCCGGCGCCGGTTAAAAAAGGAGCAGTCCTTGGGAAGGTTGTATACCGCCTCGACGGGGAGGAAATCGGCAGTGTGGATATTGTAGCCGGAGAAAACGCGGCGAAAGCCGGATTCCCGGATTATCTCCTCCGTGTCCTCAGCGCGCTGATGCTTCAGGAGGATAAGGCCGGATAAAAACTGAAAAGGCAGGCTCCCCGGAAAGCAAGTCTGAAAAACGGCTGTTTCCAAATCAGGACTTGTGCCTGCATTGTCCTATGCCTTATAATATAAGCCGTATAAAAAGTACAGGAGGACGATAAAATGAACTATGCAGGCATGATTGACCATACATTGCTGAAACCGGAAGCAACGAAAGAACAGATAAAAAAATTATGTGAAGAGGCAAGAGAATACGGATTCCATTCTGTATGTGTAAACTCTTCTTTTGTATATTACTGCGCGGCGCTTCTGAAGGATTCCGGGGTAAAAGTATGTACAGTAATCGGTTTCCCTCTGGGCGCCATGTCTACAGCGGGAAAAGCGGCGGAAGCAAAAGCGGCAGTTGCTGACGGCGCGCAGGAACTGGATATGGTTATCCATGTAGGAATGATAAAAAGCGGTGACTGGGACTATGTAAGACAGGATATTTCTTCCGTTGTAGAGGCGGCCGGGGGCCGGGCGCTGGTTAAAGTAATTCTGGAAACCTGCCTTCTGACCGATGAGGAGAAAGAAAAAGCATGCCGGATCTGTCTGGAAGCAGGCGCGGATTATGTGAAGACGTCCACCGGATTCTCCGCCGGGGGCGCAACGGTTAAAGATGTGGCCCTCATGCGAAAGGCTGTAGGAGATAAAGCGGGCGTCAAAGCCTCCGGCGGCATTCGTACTCTGGCGGATGTAAAAGCTATGACAAAGGCGGGTGCCAGCCGGATCGGAGCCAGCGCGGGCGTGGCTATTGTGAAAGAACAGAATGCGGAACAGGAGATTTTATGACAACGGAATCAACAGCAGCTCTGATCATGCTGGCTGTATTTGCGGCCCTGGTTATCGCCGAGATATGGCGGGAACTTCACAGTTTTAAAGTAACCAGATATACGATTGAATCAGCCAGACTTCCGGAAAAAAGAAAAGAACTCAGAATCGTTTTCCTTTCAGATCTTCACAACAGGGAATACGGCAGGGAAAATGAGCGTCTGTATCAGGCCGTGCAGGCAGAACATCCGGATCTGATTCTGATCGGCGGCGATATGCTCGTAGGAAAGGACGGCGTATCTTACGAACCTGCTCTGCGGTTTGTCAAAAAACTTCCCGCAATCTGTCCGGTCTATTATGCAAACGGCAATCACGAACAGAGGATGAAAGAAGAACCGGAGGCATACTCGGATTCATATATCGAATACAGAACTGCTCTGGAACAGTCAGGAATTCATTTTCTTGAGAATGAAAGCAGAATGATTTCTGTAAGCGGAATGTCTCTGGAACTCTGCGCTCTCGAGCTCCCTCTGATTACTTACCGTAAGCTGAAAAAAGTCTCTGTTACACCCGAAGAAGTCGCAGATCTTACCGGCAGACCGATGAGAAAACCGGTTCAGGATTCCAGCCGTCCATACTGCATTCTGCTGGCCCACAATCCGGCCTATATGGATGCCTATAAGTCCTGGGGAGCGGATCTGATCTTATCCGGACATCTTCATGGAGGCATTGTCAGAATTCCCGGCCTTGGGGGCCTTATCACCCCTCAGGCCTTTCTGTTTCCCAGATATTCCGGGGAACTGACGCAGGAAGAGGATCAGTCGGTAATCGTAAGCCGCGGACTGGGTACGCATACCATCCATCTGCGGCTTTTCAACACTCCGGAACTGGTCTCAGTTTCCCTGAGACCGCAGCCTGTCTGCGAAAAACGATAGAGCAATATGCTTATTTCCTGAGGATCATCCGGCCGGATAAACAACAGATTCACTCCTCCCAAAAGAAAAAAGCATTGTAAAACCAGCTGGATTCCCGTATAATATTTAGACGTATGAGACGCGCCGGAAGGACATCGGAGGTTCTGCTGCAGATTTCACAGATTCTTGCGGATTCTGTATGCAGCCCGCTTTTTTCAGCGCAAAAAACAGGAGATACTATGGGAATACCGGTTAAACTGGAGGCATTTGAAGGCCCGCTTGACCTTCTGCTTCATCTGATAGAGAAAAATAAAATTGATATATACGACATACCGATTGTGGAAATCACCAATCAGTATATGGATTACATCCGGCAGATGCAGAGGGAAGATCTGAACGTAATGAGCGAGTTCCTTGTTATGGCGGCTACCCTGCTTGATATCAAATGCAGAATGCTGCTTCCGAAAGAAGTGACAGAGGACGGCGAAGAGGAAGATCCCCGTCAGGAACTGGTGGAACAGCTTCTCCAGTATAAGATGTACAAGTATATGGCAGAAGAACTGAAAGAACGGCAGACAGACTCGGATATGGTTCTTTACCGGGGACCGGACGTACCGGAAGAAGTGCGGGAATATGTAGAACCGGTAGATCTGGACAGGCTTCTTGACGGGCTTACAATTTCCCGGTTAAATGAAATTTTCCGCGAGGTCATGAAACGTCAGAACGACAAGATTGACCCGGTGAGGAGCAAGTTCGGAAAGATTGAAAAAGAAGAAGTGTCTCTGTCGGAGCGGCTGGATTACATGCACAGCTATCTGAAGACGCATCGGGTCTTCAGTTTCCGGCAGATGCTGGAAAATCAGAAAAGCCGGATGCAGATCGTTGTTACTTTTCTTGCGATGCTGGAGATGATGAAGCTTGGAGAGATTCGTGTAAAACAGGAAGAAACATTCGGAGAGATTATGATCGAAAGGACGGAAGACGGGAATGGAAATTGAGAAGCTCCAGGCAGCGGTTGAGGCAATCCTGTTCACTATGGGAGATTCCGTGGAACTTGGAAAAATCGCCGCGGCTATAGAACATGATGAAGAGACAACCCGGAAAATTATACATAGTCTTATGGACCGCTGCGAGGAGGAAGACAGGGGAGTACGTATAATTGAACTGGAAAATTCCTTTCAGATGTGTACCAAAAAAGAAATGTACGAATACCTGATCCGTATCGCGAAACAGCCCAGAAGATATGTACTTACAGATGTCCTTCTTGAGACGCTCTCCATTATTGCGTACCGGCAGCCGGTGACCAGGCTGGAAATAGAAAAAATCCGGGGGGTCAAGTCTGACCATGCCGTGAATAAACTGGTGGAGTACGGTCTGGTGGAAGAAACCGGAAGGCTGGACGCTCCCGGCAGGCCGCTGCTCTTCGGAACCACGGAAGAATTCTTACGCCGGTTTAATGTTCATTCTCTGGATGAACTTCCCAGCCTGAATCCGGACCAGATTGAACATTTTAAGGAAGAGGCAGAGGAAGAAGCTCAGCTCACCCTCGACATTTAAGTTTAAACAGAAAACGAATTTAAAACCTCCTGTTCTGCCGAAACAAATGAGATCATATAGTAAAGAAACAGGCATCAGGAGTGAGCCGCATATGAGGAGAAAATGGAAACCTTTTTTCTGCGCAGTTTTTGCTGCCATTTTTCTGCCGGTATCCGCAAAACCTGTACTCGGCGTTCAGGCAGAGACAAGCGAAATAAAACCTTCTGATTTATACGCCCAGTCGGCAGTTCTGATGGATGCGGACTCAGGGCGTATTTTATATGCAAAAAGCGGACAAAAAGAACGGCCGATGGCCAGCACAACAAAAATAATGACCTGTATCCTTGCTCTGGAAAACGGAAATCTTTCCGATATTGTTACAGTCAGCGGGAACGCGGCCGGACAGCCCGAGGTTAAACTGGGGATGCGTGAGGGCGAGCAATATATTCTGAAAGATCTACTGTACTCTCTGATGCTGGAGTCCCACAATGATTCGGCGGTGGCCATCGCCGAACATATCGGAAGCAGTACGGAGGGATTTGCCGATCTTATGAACAGAAAGGCAGAAGAGCTGGGATGCCTTCATACATACTTTATCACGCCTAACGGTCTGGACGCACAGGATGAAAAAGGCGTCCATCATACAACTGCGGAGGATCTGGCGCGGATTATGAAATACTGTATTATGGATTCAGAAAAAAGCAGTGAATTTCTTGAAATTACCCGGACAGCAGACCATACATTTACAGACAGCAGCAAGAGCCGTTCCTTTCATTGTACAAACCACAATGCCTTCCTGCATATGATGGAGGGCGCGCTTTCCGGGAAAACCGGTTTTACGGCAGATGCCGGCTACTGTTATGTCGGGGCTCTCAGAAAAGATGACCGAACCTTTATTGTAGCGCTTCTTGCCTGCGGATGGCCGAATGCAAAAGGGTATAAATGGGCGGATACAAGAAAACTTATGACTTATGGACTGGAAAATTATTTCTATCAGACCCCGGAACCGGGGCAGACGACACGGCAGATTTCTGTGGAAAATGCAGTTTCAGACGGCTTCCCGGGAAATTTAACAGAAACAATAACCCTGCTGCCTGCCGGACAGCTGCCTTCTGTTCTTATAAAGGATGGGGAACAGATTACAGAAGAGTGGGAGATCCCGGAATCGGCAGAAGCGCCCGTTAAAGAGGGGGAAGAGCTGGGTACTGTCCGCTACAGTCTGGACGGCACACTTCTGCTGGAGTGCCCTGCGGTTGCGGATAGGGATGTGGGAGAAAGAACTTTTCAGGCGTGTGTCAGATGGCTGAGAGATCAGTTCTTCCTCGGAAGCCAGAAACATTAAAATACATCAACTCAAATGATTAATTTTGTCACTGGTATATGCTATGAACCTGTGATAGGATATGTGAAGATAAAATAAAGCAATAAAATTGATAAAATATAAGGAGACGCACAATTATGGATAATTGGAAAAAGTATGAAAAGACTTATTTTATGCCGCCGGAGCCCTGTTACGATTGGGTGAAAAAAGATTCTATTGATAAACCGCCGATCTGGTGCAGCGTGGATCTCAGGGACGGCAACCAGGCTTTGATTGAACCTATGAGCCTGGACGAAAAGCTTGAGTTTTTCCAGCTTCTTGTTGATGTGGGATTTAAAGTAATAGAGGTAGGATTTCCTGCAGCATCTGAAACGGAATATCAGTTTTTAAGAACACTGATTGAACAGAATATGATTCCGGACGATGTAACGATTCAGGTGCTTACACAGGCCAGAGAACATATTATCAAGAGAACATTTGAAGCAGTTAAAGGCGCTCCGCACGCAATTATACATGTATACAATTCCACTTCTGTCGCACAGAGGGAACAGGTATTCAAAAAAGATAAAGAACAGATCAAAAAGATTGCCACAGACGGCGCTGCTCTTCTGAAAAAACTTGCCGAAGAGACATCCGGTAACTTTACATTCGAATACAGCCCGGAAAGTTTCCAGGGCACAGAAGTAGATTACGCCCTTGAAGTGTGCAATGCAGTTCTGGATATCTGGAAACCCACCGCGGATAATAAAGCAATCATTAATCTTCCTACTACAGTGGAAAATGCAATGCCTCATGTATTTGCAAGCCAGGTAGAGTATTTCAACAAGCATCTGCTTCATCGGGAAAATGTAATTCTTTCCCTTCATCCTCACAATGACAGAGGATCCGGCATCAGTGATGCCGAGCTTGGCATTCTTGCCGGCGCGGACCGGATTGAGGGAACCCTGTTCGGAAACGGAGAACGGACCGGAAATGTAGATATTATTACACTTGCGATGAACATGTTCTCCCAGGGAGTGGATCCGGGACTTGATTTCTCAGATATGAGCGATATCTGCGAGGTATATGAGCGGGTAACAAGAATGAAGGTTTCTCCCCGCCAGCCATATGCAGGAGAACTGGTATTTACTGCGTTTTCCGGTTCTCATCAGGATGCCATCGCAAAAGGAATGGCATGGAGAGAAGAGCATAACTGTGAGAAATGGACGGTTCCGTATCTTCCCATTGATCCTCAGGATGTGGGCAGAAGATACGATTCTGATGTAATCCGTATCAACAGTCAGTCCGGAAAGGGCGGAGTCAACTACATCCTGAAGCAGAGCTTCGGCATCAGCCTTCCGGAAAAAATGAAAGAAGAGGTGGGATATCTTGTAAAAGATGTTTCCGACAAAGCCCACAAAGAACTTTCGCCTGACTGGGTATATCATATTTTTGAAGATAATTACATCAATGCCAAACCGGTATTTACTGTAGATGAGTGCCATTTCAAACAGGAGGACGGAATCGTTGCTGACGCTGTGATTCATCACAACGGCAATGACCGGAAAATTACCGGCGTCGGAAACGGACGTCTGGATGCGGTAAGCAATGCCATTAAACATTATTTTGATGTAAGTTATGAACTGGCCTTTTATGAAGAACACTCTCTGACAAAAGGTTCCTCCTCAAGAGCGGTTGCCTATGTGGGCGTAATCTGCAACAAGAAACGTTACTGGGGTGTAGGAATCGATGCGGATATCATTAAAGCATCCATTCAGGCTCTGGTCGTTGCTGTAAATAAGATCAGGGAGATTGCGGAATCTCAGGTAAATAAGGATGAACGCCTTCTGGAAATTACGAATTATATTTACGCAAATTATAAAGATGTAACCCTGGACGATCTGGCAGAGAAGTTTTTCCTCTCCAAGCCGTATCTCTCCAAATATATTAAAGAAAAATCCGGTATGACTTTCGGGGATATTCTGAAAAAGGTAAGAATGAAAAAAGCGCGCGCAATGCTCAAGAGCAGCAGTGCTACAGTGGAAAGCATCGCAGAGTCTGTGGGCTATCAGAATGTAGAACATTTTAACCGGATTTTTAAGAAGATGTACAACATAACTCCGGTACAGTACCGTAACCGGAAATAAGCAGGCGCATTCCGAATGCGTTCAGCTATATCACAATAAATACAGATCCGTATAAAATACAAAAATCTGCCGGGCCTTATTGCGTCTGCAGAGATTGAATCAGATACACTGTTCAACTCATCCGCAGCGCATAACGGTTCCGGCAGATTTTTTATATAATTCACATATACAGAAGATTTTATATGAAATATGCATTTCAAAACATATAATTATCTGACATTTTAAATTGCAATCCTGTTTCTGCTGGTTTATACTTGTATTAAGTGTTTTTCATTTCTGACGGGAATATTCCGAGATTTCCGTTCAGACAAATCTATGAATATGGAGGGCTGGAATATGAGCTACAACACAACAGAAAACCCGGCAGGCAGGCGGATTGCGGCCCTGCTGGACGCGGGGAGTTTTGCGGAGATCGGCGGAGAGATTACCGCGAGAAGTACCGATTTCAACCTGCACGAAAGGAATACTCCGTCGGACGGCGTCATCACCGGATACGGACTGATCGACGGAAACCTTGTATTTGTGTACAGCCAGGATCCCGACGTACTGAATGGTTCCATGGGTGAGATGCATGCAAAAAAGATCGGGAATATCTATGACATGGCTATGAAAATGGGAGCTCCGGTGATCGGTCTGATTGACTGCGCGGGTTTTCGCCTGCAGGAGTCCACGGACGCTCTTGACGCTTTCGGCAGTCTGTACCGCAGACAGACCGAAGCCTCCGGTGTTGTCCCCCAGATTACCGCCATTTTCGGTACGTGCGGAGGCGGAATGGCAGTGGTGACGGGACTGGCCGATTTTACCTTCATGGAGGAAAATGAAGGAAGACTTTTTATCAATTCACCAAATACACTGAACGGCAATTCCGTATCAGAACTGGATACATCCGATGCGGTTTATCAAAGCAGCGTCTCCGGACTGGTTGACGGCATTGGCACGGAAAACGAAATACTGGAACAGATCCGTTCCCTTGTGTGCATGCTCCCGTCTAATTATGAAGACGGTGTTTTCGCAGAACCCTGCACGGATGAGCTGAACCGGTTATGCCCGGATATTGAAAACGGCGTGAGGGACGGCGCTTTCGTGCTTTCACAGATTGCGGACGGACAGACTTTTTTTGAGCTGAAAAAGAATTATGCCAAAGAGATGGCGATCGGATTTATCCGGCTTAACGGCACGACCGTAGGTGCTGTCGCGAACCGTTCCTGCTTATACAGGGCGGACGGCACTGAAGAATCTTTTGAACCGGTACTTACGGTAAACGGATGCCGGAAAGCCGCTGATTTTATAAAATTCTGCGATGCTTTCTCCGTCCCTGTCCTCTCGATAACACACGTGGAAGGCTTTGCAGCTGATGTCGAATCTGAAAAAAATATGGCAGGAGCCGCGGCAGAGCTTACCTGTGCATTTGCCGGAGCCACAGTGCCAAAGGTGAACCTGATCACAGGGAAGGCCTATGGAAGCGCCTACCTCACTATGAACAGCAAATCACTCGGTGCGGATCTGGTCTATGCCTGGCCTACGGCTGAAATCGGAATGATGGATGCAGGTATGGCTGCAAAAATTATGTATGCGGATGCTGACATGTCTGTTATCCGGGAAAAGGAAACGGAGTACAGAACTCTTCAGTCCGGCCCGGCCGCCGCAGCCAGAAGAGGCTGTGTGGACGCGGTTATTCAGCCTTCCGATACAAGAAAATATACAATCGGCGCGTTCGAAATGCTTTTTACAAAGAGAGTACAGCGTCCGGATAAAAAACACGGAACAGTTTAGCGAGGTGAGACAAAGTGAAGAAAAAAATTAGTCTGGCCGGACTGGTCCTCATTCTGATCCTTGTGTTTACAGGATGCGGCAGGTCCGAGACAGCAGAATATGATGAGGAAACCCTGCAGTACTATTCCCAGTATTTTATCAGCTTTTTCAACTCCCAGACAGAGGAGCAGATCGAAAGCTACAGAGGCTCTCCCGACACTCTGCTGGACATGTACCTGATTCAGAACGGAATTCCTATTGAAGGGGATAATTTTCTGACCATACTGGATGCATGGCAGGCGGGTCTGAACGAATGCGGCGAATTTATTCAGTGCGGCGAATTTGAAATGACGACAGATAAAGACGGGGCAATCCTTACTGCAGATGCGGAATTCGCGGACCGGGACGGAACCGTCGTATTTGAATATGATGAAAATATGTATCTGGAAAGTGTTACAGTCAGCGGAATCTATTCTACAGGAGAGGTTCTGGAAAAAGCAGGGCTCAACACAATTCTCGGAATGGGAACGGTATTTGTAGTACTGATTTTCCTTTGTTTTGTAATCTGGCTGTTTAAGTTTATCCCGGCTCTTGAGAAAAAATTCCACAGGGCAGAAAATGTGGAGCCGGTTCAGCAGACTGCAGCACAGACCCCTTCCCCGACTATGGATTCGGTTTCCGGGGACGAGGAAAATGATCTGGAACTGGCTGCAGTAATTGCGGCAGCAGTCGCAGCAGCTGAGGGCACATCCACAGACGATTTTGTAGTCCGCTCAATTAAGCGGAGAAAAACAAATAAATGGAAATAATCAGGAGGACATGAAAATGAAGAGTTATACCATCACAGTAAATGGCAATGTATATGATGTTACAGTGGAAGAGAAGACAGCAGGCTTTACTCCGGCACAGTCGCCTGCACCTGCACCCGCTCCGGCAGCGCCCCATGCGCCGGCGCAGCCGGCTCCTGCCGCTTCTTCCGCCGGTCCGGCCGGCACCGGGAGAATTGCCGTCAAGGCAGGCGCTGCAGGAAAAGTATTTAAAATCGAAGCGTCCGTAGGACAGAGTATACAGCCCGGCGATCCGGTTGTAATCATAGAAGCGATGAAAATGGAGATTCCGGTTGTTGCCCCGGAGGCAGGAACCGTTGCCAGCATTGATGTGGCGGTAGGAGATGCCATAGAGGCAGGAGCTGTGCTTGCTACATTAAACTAGCTATGGAGCAGGAGGTTTGACAAATGGAATATATTACTAGTACATTGGGGAACCTGATAGATCAGACCGCCTTTATGAATCTTACCTGGGGCAATCTGATTATGATCGGCGTGGCCTGCCTGTTCCTCTATCTGGCCATCCGGCGCGGTTTCGAGCCGCTGCTGCTTGTTCCCATTGCCTTTGGTATGCTTCTTGTCAACATTTACCCGGACATTATGATCAGTCCGGAAGACGCATCCAACGAAACAGGCGGACTTCTTTATTACTTTTATAAGCTGGACGAGTGGTCGGTCTTTCCTTCTCTGATCTTCCTCGGAGTAGGCGCTATGACAGACTTTGGTCCACTGATTGCCAATCCGAAAAGTTTTCTTCTTGGAGCAGCGGCTCAGTTTGGCATCTTTGCTGCATATCTGGGCGCCATGGTCATGGGATTTTCGGATAAAGCCGCAGCTGCGATTTCAATTATCGGCGGAGCTGACGGACCGACTTCTATCTTTCTGGCCGGCAAACTGCAGCAGACAGCCATCCTTGGACCGATTGCTGTGGCGGCATACTCGTATATGTCGCTGGTGCCGATTATCCAGCCGCCGATTATGAAACTGCTTACCACAAAAGAGGAGAGAGCCATAAAAATGGAGCAGCTTCGTCCGGTATCCAGACTGGAACGAATCCTATTTCCTATTATCATTACAGTAGTTGTATGTCTTATTCTTCCGACTACGGCGCCTCTGGTAGGTATGCTTATGCTTGGAAATCTGTTCCGGGAATGTGGTGTGGTAAGGCAGCTGACTGAAACAGCAGGCAATGCGCTGATGTATATCGTTGTTATTCTGCTCGGCACTTCCGTGGGAGCCACTACCAGCGCAGAAGCCTTCCTGAATCTGGATACGCTGAAAATTGTGGCTCTCGGACTGATTGCGTTTGCTTTCGGGACTGCGGCAGGTGTGCTTTTCGGAAAACTGCTCTGCTGGGCAACGAAAGGCAAGGTCAATCCGCTGATCGGATCTGCCGGGGTGTCGGCGGTGCCCATGGCCGCCCGGGTTTCCCAGAAAGTAGGTGCTGAAGCTGATCCTACCAATTTCCTTCTCATGCATGCTATGGGACCGAATGTGGCCGGTGTAATCGGAACAGCAGTTGTAGCAGGAACATTTATGGCAATCTTTGGTGTTAAGTAAGATATGGAGGACAAAGTAATGGCAGATACAGCAAAAAAACCGGTAAAAATAACAGAAACCATTCTGCGTGACGCGCATCAGTCCCTGATTGCCACCAGAATGACAACAGAACAGATGCTGCCCATTGTAGATAAGATGGATCAGGTAGGCTACCATGCAGTAGAATGCTGGGGCGGCGCTACATTTGACGCGTCTCTTCGTTTCCTGAAGGAAGATCCCTGGGACAGGCTGAGAAAATTCAGGGATGGTTTTAAACACACAAAACTGCAGATGCTTTTCCGCGGACAGAATATTCTCGGATACCGTCCTTACGCAGACGACGTTGTGGAATATTTTGTACAGAAATCCGCAGCAAACGGAATTGATATTATCCGTATTTTCGACTGCCTCAACGATATCCGTAATCTCCAGACAGCAGTAACAGCCGCCAATAAGGAAAATGCACACGCCCAGGTAGCCATGTCTTATACATTAGGCGACGCTTACACACTGGAGTACTGGGTTGATCTTGCAAAACGAATTGAAGATATGGGCGCGGATTCCATCTGTGTCAAAGATATGGCAGGCCTTCTGTGTCCCTATCAGGCAACAGAGCTTGTAACCGCATTAAAAGAGGCAGTGGATATTCCTGTCGAGATGCATACCCATTACACATCAGGCGTAGGATCCATGACTTATTTAAAAGCAGTTGAGGCGGGAGCGGATATCATTGACACAGCCATCTCTCCCTTTGCCCTGGGCACATCCCAGCCGGCTACAGAAGTTATGGTTGAGACATTTAAAGGCACTCCTTATGATACCGGACTGGATCAGAACCTTCTTGCGGAAATTGCAGATTATTTCCGCCCGATCCGGGATGACGCCCTGGAAAGCGGCCTGCTTAATCCTAAAAATATGGGCGTTAATATTAAGACGCTTTTGTATCAGGTGCCTGGAGGAATGCTTTCAAACCTGACCTCCCAGCTGAAGGAACAGGGCGCGGAAGATAAATTCTATGAAGTACTTGAAGAAGTGCCGCGGGTAAGAAAAGATCTGGGCGAGCCGCCTCTTGTTACGCCGTCTTCTCAGATTGTCGGAACCCAGGCAGTGTTTAATGTACTGATGGGCGAGCGCTATAAAATGGCAACAAAAGAAACGAAAGACATTCTGTCCGGAAAATACGGCGCTACAGTTAAACCTTTCAATAAAGAGGTTCAGAAGAAAATTCTGGGCGAAAATGCCGAGATTATAACCTGCCGGCCGGCAGATCTTATTCCGAATGAACTGGATACCCTTCGCAAAGAATGCGAACGCTGGATTCAGCAGGACGAAGACGTACTCACCTACGCACTGTTCCCGCAGGTTGCAGTTGAATTTTTCAAATACAGAGAAGCTCAGCAGACAAAAGTGGACGTATCTGTCGCTGATACAGAAAACGGGGCATATCCTGTATAAAAAGTTCAATTCGGATTTGTATGATTGAGAAGGGACGCCGGGAGAGACTGGTGTGGTGCCGGAGGACACACTTTCGTTCGGACCGCAGACGCAGCGGTACTAAGAGCGCAAAAAACGCGCTCTAAGAACCGGCGCTGC
>DXIU01000122.1 GCA_019112765.1 Candidatus Mediterraneibacter norwichensis
CTTTAACTGGCGGGATGCTGATTGAAAATGCACCATTTTCCTTGGTTAAGGAATAGGACAACTGAACATTGAAAAGCCGGAAAAGCCCGGAATACCAAGGAAAATCGGCGCTCAAAGGAGTTTAATACGGACTCAAAGCAGCTCGTAGAGCTCCGCAGTTCTCCAAACGTTAATCAAATCGTTTATTCACGATTGCAGAAGAATTTTATCCCGGGAGCTTTGGCTTCCGGGATTTTTCAAACAGATCTTAAGTCATTTCATGTTTATAAGGACAGTTTTTCAGTATCAGATAAATGTCGGTACGGTTCTATGACCAGAAAAACAATTCCTAACCGTATGAATCGGGAGAAGAGTACGGTTCAGATATCAAAAATTCCAATTTCAACCGTAAGAATAAGGGGGAAGATACGGTTCAGATATCAGAAATTCCAAAATCAACCGTAAGAATTGTGGGGCGGGTACGGTTCAGATATCAGAAATTCGAATTCCAACCGTAAGAATCGTGGCGGGGATACGGTTCAGCTACCCCAAACTCCAAAATCAACCGTAAGAATTAGGATGGAAGTACGGTTCAGATACTGGAAATCCTGATTTTAACCGTATAAGACTGGAAAAGACTACGGTTATACAGTCTATAAATCAATTCGCAACCGTAAATCAATATAAATTCCAGAATTTATTATTTCAAGTTACTCTATTACAGAACAGTGGTTGTTATTTCAGACATTGTTTTATTCAGAAATTCAAAAGCAGAAAGGGAAATCATATGGCAGGTCTCAGAGAGATGTTATTACAGGAACAAAACAGACTGGAGAAGATTCTTCAGAAGACTTCAGAACAACTGAAAGATGCACCGCCCGGGAAACTGCGTCTGTCCAGCAGTAATAAATGTATCCAGTATTATTACTGCGTGCCGGGCGGGAGGAAAAACGGGGAATATCTTCCAGGAGAGAAGAAGAAACTGGCGTACAGACTCGCCCAGAAATCTTATGATGAAAAGATAATGAAACTTGCTGAAAAAAGGTTGTCCCAGATCAGAAGAATTACAGAAGATTATGACGAGGATGAAATTGATAAAATTTTTCTGGCCGAACATCCTGAGAGACAGAAGCTGATTAAGCCGGCTGAACCTGTCTGGGAACAGCAATTGAGTAAGTGGGCTGCCGAAGATTACAAGAGAAAAGAATTTCAGGAAGATGTGCCTGTTATATTAACCGAGAAGGGGGAACGGGTGCGTTCAAAATCAGAAAAAATCCTTGCGGACTATTTTTACCGAAATGATATTTTATACAAATATGAATGTCCTTTGTATTTAAAACGTTTTGGCACAGTTCATCCGGATTTCACTTTTCTTTCCAGAAAAACAAAACAGGAAATTTACTGGGAGCATGACGGCAGAATGGATGACCCGGTATATGCACAGAATGCAGTAAGAAAAATACAGGCATATGAAGAAAATGACATTTATCCCGGAGAACGTCTGATTCTTACATTTGAGACAGGCAAAATGGTTCTGGACACCAGGACGATAGAAAGACTTGTTTACAGATATTTACTGTAGATTACAGAAGCCCCAGAAGACCGCAGAACAATAAAAAGGCTGCAGAAGATCAAAAAGGCTTTCTCTGCGTGAAAGTAATTTCCCTGTGCAGGAAACGCCTTGTCCTATGTGCGGCTGCCGTCGTACGATTGTTAAATCGGATGCTTTGGCAGGTTGCAGTCAGTTTCTGAAAATAGTGTAAAACTGTAAAAATACCTGATTTTCGCCGGATAATCTCATTAAATTGTATTAAGAAGAAAATATGATAAACACGACAAGAAGATTGGAACAGACATGAAAATTTCCAAAGAGGCAAAATGAGAAAACCTGTTGAAAATATCAGTTTGCTGCAGGAGCAGATCAACGTTCTGCAGCTGGAAAACCAAATTCTGAAAAACATTCTGGATCGTTCCGGCATTTCTTATACACATGAGATTGCTCGTATCAGCGAGCCTGAAAGCGCAGAGGAAAATGATCCGGATCAGGGGCACGGATTATCCATCCGAGACAGATCGGATCACGGATGAAATGGCAAATTTATTTTATGCCAGATTCTGGGGGGTGGAGCAGCTTAATTTGAAATCATTTATATTATGACAGAATACTTATGGCTCAGGGGACTCTTCCGGAAGGCGGCTTGGGCAATCTGATAGCGCTTCCGATGCAGGGACAGGCTTTACAAAAAGGAGCCGTAAGAATTGTGATAGGATTACGGTTCGGATATCAGAAATTCGAATTTCAACCGTAAGAATTGTGATGGGAGTACGGTTCAGATGTCGAAAATTCCAATTTCAACCGTAAGAATTGTGATGGGAGTACGGTTCAGATATCAAAAATTCCAATTTCAACCGTAAGAATCAGGGGAAAGATACGGTTCAGATATCAGGAATTCCGATTTCAACCGTATAAGACATGCAAAGACTACGGTTTTACAGTCTATAAATCAATTCACAACCGTAAATCAATATAAATTCCGGAATTTATTATTTCAAGTTACTTTATAGCAGGGGCGGAAGGGAGAAGATAGTCAAAAGATGAAAAAAGGCGGTCCCTGAGCCGCAGCATCTCTTGCAGCCCGGGAACCGCCTTGTTCTGATTTCTATTCTGATATTGATTTATCTGGAACAGCGGAAGAGAAGTTCTTCCCATCTTCTGTCCACTTCTTTCTGGAATGCTTCCAGAAGATACTCATTTCCCTTCTTAAACAGGTGTTTGAATCTTCCCTGAGGTCTTAAAAATTCTTCGATAGGTTTCTTCTGCTTCGGCTCGTAGTTCAGGATCCATTTGCCTTCTACCACTTCAAAGAGAGGCCAGTAGCAGGTCTCTACGCCGAGTCTGCAGATTTCCATAATATCCGGAGTGTTGTATCTCCATCCACGGGGGCAGGGAGCCATAATATTCAGGAATGCCGCTCCGGGTGTGTAGATTGCTTTCTCTGATTTGATGTGCAGATCTTTGAAGTTCTGTACAAAGGTTGTCTGAGCCACATAGGGAATGTCATGGGCTGCTATAACGGATGCCAGATCCTTCCGGTTCTGGGGCTTGCCGTTGCTCTGGGATCCTACCGGTGTGGTTGTTGTATCCGCATACATGGGAGTGGCGGATGAACGCTGGATTCCGGTGTTCATATAAGCGCCGTTGTCATAACATACGTAGACCATGTCATGGTTCCGTTCCATGGCGCCGGAAAGGGACTGCAGACCGATATCGTAGGTGCCGCCGTCGCCGCCGAAGGTGATGAATTTGTATGTCGCGTCCAGTTTGCCTTTTCTCTTCAGCGCTTTGTATGCGCCTTCCACACCGCTTAAGGTTGAACCTGCGTTTTCAAAGGCGTTGTGTATGTAGCTGTCCTGCCAGGAAGTGTAAGGATAGGTAAATGTAGACACCTCCAGACATCCGGTGGCATTTCCGATCACTGCCTTATCTCCTTCGTGGAGTCCGCGGAGCACGTTGCGCACTGCGATGGTTCCACCGCATCCTGCACACATTCTGTGCCCCGGAGCCAGACGCTCCGGTTTATTCATTGTTTCTTTAAAATTATAAGCCATTTTCTGCGTCCCTCCTTACTCTCTGAGTCCCATATAGCGATAAGTTTCGCCGGCGTCATTCTGGTCGATCATCGTCTGCAGATCCTCGAATACCTGTTCCATATCTTCCACGCGGACATCCCGTCCGCCAAGTCCATATATAATGTTGGCTGCCAGGGCGGCGCTTCTTGCCCGGAAAAGGGCTGCCATCACATCCGCGCCCAGCGGGCCGCCGTGGTTGGAGTAGCCTTCCGCACGATCCATAACAGCCACAGCTTTTACGTTTTTCAGCGCCTCCGCAATTGCATCTGCCGGGAAGGGACGGTAGAGACGGATTTTTAAGAGTCCGACTTTTTCACCTTTTTCCCGCAGTCTGTCAATGGCATCCTTTGTGGTTCCTGCCGCCGAACCGATCATCACGACTGCGCGTTCGGCATCCTCAAGCCGGTATGCCTCAAAAAGGCCGTATTTCCTGCCGGATAATTGTGCGAATTCTTCTGCCACATCCAGAACCACCTGTTCCACATGTCTCATGCCTTCGGCCTGATTTCTTTTTGCTTCCATATAATAATCTGTTACGGAGTAGGGGCCTACTGCCATCGGGCAGTCCGGATTCAGCAGATAGTTTTCCGGTTCGTATTCACCTACAAAAGAACGGACTTCCTCATCTTCCAGAAGCTCGATATTTTCTACTGCGTGACTGGTAATAAATCCGTCCTGGCAGATCATGATGGGGAGTTTTACATCCTTATGTTCGGAGATCCGGAATGCCTGAACCATATTGTCGTAGGCTTCCTGGTTATTTTCAGCGTACATCTGGATCCAGCCGGAATCTCTGGCTCCCATGCTGTCGGAATGGTCGCAGTTGATATTGATTGGTCCGGACAGGGCACGGTTTACAAGAGCCAGTGCCAGGGGCAGACGGTTGGAGGCGGCAATGTAAAGCTCCTCCCACATAAATGCAAGTCCGCAGGATGACGTTGCGGTCAGTGCCCGGGCGCCTGCAGCCGATGCGCCGATGGCTGCGCTCATGGAACTGTGTTCGCTTTCTACAGGTATAAACTCTGTATCCACTTTTCCGTTTGCCACGAAGGAGGCAAAATACTGAGGAATCTCTGTGGACGGAGTGATGGGAAACGCCGGAAATACATCCGGGTTAATCTGACGAAGCGCTTCAGCTACGGCTTCATTTCCTGATAAACGATCTCTTCTTGCCATTTTAATTCACCCCTTCCATAGTAATTGCCCCGAAGGGACATGCTTTCACGCAGATGCCGCAGCCCTTGCAGTGGTCATAGTCAAATTCTGCTCTTTTCTTGTCCTGAACCGGAATACAGCTGTCCGGACAAACCGGAACGCAGAGCAGACATTGTTTACAGTTTTCTTCAATAAATACCGGTTTGATACTGCTCCATTCCCCGGTCTTAAATTCTGCGGAAGTCCCTGCTCCGGCAACGATCATGCCTTCCGTCAGGTCCTGCCATTTTGCCTTTAATCCCAGTTTACTGATATCTGTCGCCATTAGTGCACCTCCTCAAACGCCATTTCAAGGGCTTTCATATTCCCTTCGATTACTTCCGGCTTATTTGCAAATTTGTGGTGGAAAGAAGAACGCATTTCCCGGAGAAATGTATCCTTATCCATAATCTGAGCTACCTTTACGATTGCGGCGAGAAGAGGCGTATTGGGAAAATATTTTCCCAGGGCCGCCATGGAGATCTTTCTGGCGTCAATCGTGTATACGGCGCCTTTATAGCCCTTCAGGTGCGGAATGATTTCTTCCTTCGGGCGTTCGGTATTGATCAGAATCGCGCCGTCTTCTTTCAGTCCGCTGGTTACATCCACTGTCTCAAGCAGTGACTCATCTACGACCACAACGTACTGGGGATCATAGATGTTGGAATGGGCACGGATTACAGTATCACTGATCCGGTTATAGGCGGTGATCGGCGCGCCCATACGCTCCGGGCCGTATTCCGGGAACCCCTGTACATATTTGCCTGTCTGAAATGCCACATCCGCAAGGAGCAGAGCAGCAGTTTTGGCGCCCTGGCCGCCCCGGCCGTGCCATCTGATTTCTGTGTGGTTACTCATGTTCCTTCATCCTTTCTTTGTTGATTCATATACCGGCTTTTTGTATTTCCCTGCGAAAAGAAAAAAGGTCCGTCCCCGAATAGGGACGGACCTTGAAAATTCCGCAACCACCCTGTTTCCTAAAACAAGTATGAATACTGCGCACCAGCATACGCGGTTTCTGTAACGGGAAACGCCCGTGGAAACTTACAAATCAGTCTTCAGTCTCCATCCTCAGAGATGATTTTCAGAATCGGTCTTCCGCTGTCTTGCACCGCCGGCAGCTCTCTGCAGGTAAGATTCCGTCTCCTACTCCTTCTCATCATAGAATTTAATTTACAGAGTGCAATCTGTTTTCTGATTACAGAAATTTTATCTTATAAATTCTCAAATGTCAACACAGTAATTTTATGCAATTTATTTTCTGTTTTTTAAACCTTCTGCTGTTTTTTTACGTCTTATATGCATAAAGGAGGGAAGGAGGAGTGAAAAAAAACGAAATTCAGGAGCTTATCCGGGTATATGCAGAACAGAAGGAGCTGAGCTGTAAGGCTGCGAAGGAGCTCTTTGAAAAAATTCTGAAGATTGTCCTGCCTGATTTTAGAGACGGGGACGCAGAAAATAAAAGTCTGAGAAACAGAGGAGGAAAAGAAAAATGAAAATAAGAAAATATTTATTTGCAGGACTGGCGGTCGGAGCCGCGGTGATGGCGTTGTCAGGATGCGGAAACAAAGCTGAGGTCAGAATGACAGATTACGTGGAGATCCATTTCAGCGGTCTGGACGGCGAAGGGAAAGTGGATGCGTATATTGACAAGGGATCGTTAAAAAGAGATATACTGGCTCAGGTTTATGAGGAAAAAGAAGATTTGTCGGACAAGAAGCTTCTGGAAGATCTGGGAGATTATGAAGGCTTTGAAAATTCAATAACCTGTGAGCTGGATAAAGAGGAGGGACTGAAAAACGGTGACAAAGTGACTCTTTCAATTTCCTGTGACGAGGAGACCGCGGAGGACTGCGGCATCAGAATCGCAGGAGATCTGAAAAAGACTTATGAGGTGGAAGGGCTTACAGAGAGGATTGAGCTGGATGCTTTTGACAGCAAAGTATTTAATACAGAAGAAGGAATAGAAATTTCCTTTTCCGGAAGGGCTCCTTTTGGCAGGATTTCAATTGAAAATCATCTTTCGCGCAGCGAGACGCTGTCAGATGTAAGATACACGGCAGATAAAACAGAAAACATCAAAGAAGGAGACAAAATTACGATTACGGCTGAATTATCGGCTGGTCTGGAAGTGGACGGATATTATCTCAAAAAAAATTCAACAGTTGTGACAGTGGAAAACATAGACCGGTATCTGTCGGATCAGATGGAACCGGGTATGTGGGAACAGATAGAGCCGTACTGCGATCAGGAAATTACAGACGAGCTGAACGGCACATTTTTCATTATGGACGGGGAGGACAGCTATCGGTTTGACAAGGATGATGTGCTTTCCTTCGAAGGGATTACATACGGAACAGAAGCGTATCTGGCGACCTGCCGGGCGGCGGACGGCAGAGAGGCATACAACATGCTGCTTGTTCCTTATTATATTCACGCCACGCTTCCCGGGGGAATCAGACTTGGGGAGAATGAGACGGCGACAGGTTATGCCATGATTGAAAATGTAATTCAGACAAAAGAAGGAACGATAGATACAGAGGCAATTTCTGTGAGACTGCCGGATTCTTCCTATACGTCTCTTGCGCAGGCAGACAGCCGGTGTCTGGGTGAAATACGCACAAATTATGATCTTGTCCCGATTACATTACAATAACAGATTCTTCGGTGCTTTCTTTCCGGCCGCGTGGTATAATGATTGCGTTTCACGTAATCCGGACCGGTTTTGCCGGGGCTGTCCGGATCATCCGTGAAGAAAACGGCGGGAAGAGGATGCGGGCAGGTGTATGATAAATAAATACAGGAAACGATCAGAAGGGGGAAGATTATGAGATGTTTTAATTGTGGAAAGGGGTTGCCTGACAATGCCAGGTTTTGTTCCGGGTGCGGGGAAGAGCAGGGATTTTCGGAAGAACTGCTCTGCCGCGCCCGGTCCGGGGAGCAGGGGGCGCTCTCCGAGTTATACAGACGGACTTATGGAGCCGCATACAGGACGGCAGCAGTTCTCATCCGGGATGAAGACGCGGTGATGGATATCCTGCAGGATTCTTATGTCAAGGCATTCCGGAATCTTCATCAGCTCAGGGAGGCGGATAAATTCCGGGCGTGGATGAAACGGATCGTGCATAACAGTGCGGTGGACTGGCTGCGGAAAAGAAAACCGGTTATATTTTCCGAAATGTCCTATGAATCCGAAAGCGCGGCGGAGATTCCGGACGACCGGACATGCAGTCTTCCGGATGCTGTTATTGATCAGCGGGAAACGGCGCGGCTTATGGGGGAAATTCTTGACAGCCTGAGTGAAGACCAGCGGGCGGTTGTTGTGATGTATTATTACGAACAGATGACAGTCCGGGAGATTGCAGATGAACTGGGAGCCAATGAAAATACAGTCAAGTCAAGGCTGCTGCATGGAAGAAGAAATATAGAGGCTGGTGTTAAAAATCTGGAAAAACAGGGAACGAAGCTTTACGGTCTTGCTCCGGTTCCGTTCCTGCTTTTTCTGTTCAGAAACTGGGAGGTACAGGCGGCTCCTCTGCCGGATCCGTCTCTGTTTTCTTCTGTTCTGCAGGGGTGGAATCACGCTGTATCAACGTCAGGGACCGTTTCTGACGGAGTCTCCGGCGCGGCCGGAGGAACAGGAGCCGCAGCCGGAGCGGGAACTGTTTCAGCAGGCGCAGCCGCGGCCGGAGCGGCAGGAAAGGCGCTGGCAGTCAAAATCCTTATCGGAATTTTAGCCACAGGCACTGTGGGAGGAACCGCCGGGGCTGTGTTTTACTATAATTCTCAAAAAGAACAGGAAACATCTCCGGCAGAAATGCCTGAGGAACCGGAAGCACTGAAGAATACGGATATGCAGGGTACAGATACACAGGATACAGAAGAGCTGCCGGCAGAGATGCTCAGTGGCGCTTGGGAAGCGCATGTGCGGGAAGGAGACGAAAATTATATAATGACGCTGGATTTTCAGAACAGCGGTCAGGTAGAATATATGACCGGCTGGGAACAGAGCGAGGCCGCGCTGCTGTCTGCGGGGACATATACTGTAAGAGGCGATACTCTGCATATGACCTTTGAAGAGGATCAGGTCAGCGGAGAGACGATAAACTGGGAGTGCAGTTACCGTTTCGCGGTGGACGATGAAACGCTGAAGATGGAATATGTATCAGGCGACAGTATAAACCGGTTTCAGGAGGAGGGGGATATTTTCTATTACAGCAGAACAGAAGAAGAACCGGCAGAAGGGGATCCTGAGGAGAATTATCCGGTAGATACCTTTGTCCTTTCAGCAGAAGATGAAATTTATATCCGGGAACAGCTGCAGGTGCCGGAAGAAGCGGCAGTGGAGTTCGAGACCGGTGAAGAATATTACTGGGAAGGAGCCGGGATGACACTTGTACCGGTATCCATTTATGAAAACGGTGTATATGTGGCCGGCGCAGACGTGGATAAAGAAACAAAAGAAATCGTGCAGTCAATTGTAAGTTATCAGAATTAGTGAACCTTCCGGTGTTTTATTACAATATACCAGTGAAGGGACGAAACAGTTCCTGCTCCCAAAGACGTCTTACAGGAGAAAGTTTATGACAGATTTTGAACTGGAACAGTTTATAACAGAATATGGTGCGGATATTTATTCTTTCTGCTGCTGTCTGACTGGCAGCAGGCAGGAAGCGGACGACCTGTATCAGGAGACATTTCTAAGAGCTGTAGAGAAGCGAAAGGTTCTTGACGCGGCAGGAAATCCTAAAAGCTATGTGCTCACTGTGGCGGTCCGGCTGTGGAAAAACCAGCGCCGGAAAGCTGCCTGGCGGAAGCGGATTGCTGATGTGGAACTGACCGGGGAGGACAGGACTGCGGCTGATCTTCAGGTGTCTGAAGATAATCTGCCGGAACATCAGCTGGTGAGAGAAGAGATGCGGACGGCAGTAAGAAACGCGGTGGGCATGCTTCCTGATAAATTGAAAGTAACAGTTCTGCTTTATTATATGGAAGAAAGAAGTGTGGAACAGATTGCAGATATACTGCACATTCCTCGCGGGACAGTAAAAAGCAGGCTGTATCAGGCAAGGAAGATTTTGGAAAAAGAATTGGAGTATATGTTAAATGAGTGACAGATTCGATCATATTTTAAAACAGGCTCTTGCTCCGGACCAGACACCAGATCTGCGGCTGAACCAGAAGATTCTGAATCAGGCAAAGGAGAGGGAAGAGATGAAGAGAAGAAAAAAATGGGTTCCCGGAATTGTGTTTTCTCTTGTATTCGCGCTGGCCGCGGGGACAGGAGTGGTATATGCGGCTTACAGACTGCTTACACCGGAGCAGACAGCGGAAAAAGTCGGGGATAAGAAGCTTGCGCAGGCATTTTCAGGGGAAGATGCTGTTGATATTAACGAAACACAGCATTTTGAAAAATACGATGTTACCCTGATGGGAATTGCGTCAGGCGAGGATATAGCGGAATGTGTGACGGAGAAGAACGGGGAAATTCTGAATGACCGGACATATATTGTAACTGCTGTCAGCAGAACAGACGGAACGCCCATGCCGGAGAATGCGGCGGATGAAGCTTACGGAGATATGCGGTTTTTTGTGTCTCCGCTGATTCAGGGATGTAACCCGGCTCTGGTCAATGTTATATCAATGGACGGGGTATATACGGAATTCATACAGGATGATGTTCTGTACCGTCTGACAGAGTGCAGCAATATTGAAATATTTGCGGACAGAACAGTTTATCTCTGTGTATCTGACGGGGATCTGTATAATGAGGAAGCGTATAATTATGATGAGAGCACAGGTGAAATCACCCGGGCAGAAGACTATAAGGGGGTAAATGCGCTTTTTGAACTCCCGCTGGATCCGGCGCTGGCTGATCCGGAAACTGCGGAAGAATATCTGGCGCCGCTGACCGGGGAAGAGGAAGAAGCTTCTGATGAGGATGCATATCTTCTGGGCAGCAAAGAGGCAGATGCATTTATGGAAAAGGTGACGCCGGATAATATTGACCAGTATGCAGAGAGGATAGAAGATTCGGTTCAGACATTCGGAGCAGATGAGGACGGTCTGATGTATAAATATGCAATGCCGGATGGAGAATTTGTGGCAAGATATATTGAGAGGGAAAGAGATTTTCCTGACGGAAAGCAGGGCATGTCTGAACGGATCGCATATTTTCATGATGAGAACGGTGTGGAATCTCTGAAAATGACGACCCTTACGCTGAATGCGGACGGCACGGTCACTGCCGCAGTATACATTCCGAAAGAGGATCTGTACAGATAGGCGGGGGATATCAGTTTTTCATCGGAGCGTGGACAGGCGGACCGGAAACAGTATACAGAAAAAGAGAACAGTCCTGAAAGAAGGGGATGCAGCGGATGCGGCATCCTCTTTTTGCGCAGTTGCGAAAATCTTTAGAATATCTTTTGATTCTTTTAAAAGCGCCCTTTAGATTTCTGCCTTATCCTGATAACAGTCAAGGAGGTACGGAAGATGAATATGCAGGAACTGACAGAATATTTCTTACAATACGGAGCTTTTTTTATTTATCTGATCGTATTTCTTGAATATCTCAATCTGCCGGGATTCCCGGCGGGGGTAATCATGCCGCTGTCCGGGATCTGGGCGGCGAAAGGGGAGATCAGTTTTTTCTCGTTATGGTTATTACTCTGGCCGCAGGGCTTACAGGCAGCTGGCTTCTGTATTTCTTCGGCAGACTTGGCGGTCCGAAGGTGATGGGATTCTATTTCAGAAAATTTCCGAAGCATCAGGCAGTTGTGGAAGAAAAGATGGAATACCTGAGGAAGAAGGGGAGTATCGGAGTATTTATAAGCAAACTCATCCCTGTGGCACGTACCCTGATTTCTGTCCCTGCAGGAATGATAAAGATGGATTTCAGGAAATATACAATCAGTTCCGCCGGAGGAGTATTCCTGTGGAATCTGGCCTTTGTAGGAGCAGGATATTTCTTTGGCGAACCCGCGATTACATTTTTTACACAAGGAGGAATTTAAAGTGAGAAAGACAGACCGGATGGCAGACTTGCACAGGCAGGAAAAATGCTCTACAATCGTGGAGGAAAGACAATGAGGTGAATTGTCAGAAAAATCAGCGAAAAGGGGACGGACCCTTTTCCAAAGGGGTCTGTCCCCTTTGAGGGAAATTGTCTGAAAAGGAGAAAATATGGAAACAAATCACATTTTAATCGTGGAAGATGATAAAGAAATCAGGGAAGGCATTCAGATTTATCTGAAGAGTCAGGGATACGATGTGTTTCAGGCTGCGGACGGTGTTGAAGGGCTGGAGATTATTGAGCGGGAGGAGATCCATCTTGCTATTGTGGATATTATGATGCCGCGGATGGACGGGATAAGGATGACGATGAAGCTGAGGGAAAAGTATGATTTTCCGGTGATTATGCTGTCTGCAAAATCCGAGGAGGTGGATAAGATTACAGGTCTGAATATCGGGGCGGATGATTATGTGACCAAGCCGTTTACGCCGATGGAGCTGATGGCGCGGGTGAATTCTCAGCTGAGGCGCTACCGCAAGTTCCTGGAGAAGCTGACGCCAAAGGAAAATGTGCATGTGATCGGCGGCCTGGAGATTAATGAGGATACGGTGGAGGTCGGTGTGGACGGCGTCCCGGTGAAAATGACGCCTATTGAGTACAAAATTCTTCTTCTGCTGGCGAAAAATCCGGGGAGAGTGTTCTCTTCGGAGGAGATATATGAAAGAGTCTGGCAGGAGAAGGCGATTAATACCGATACGATTATGGTTCATGTGAGAAATATACGTGAGAAAATTGAAATTGATCCGAAAAATCCAAAATATTTGAAGGTGGTGTGGGGAGTTGGCTATAAAATTGAAAAACAGCCGTAACATCGGCAGAATGATTATTATTCTGGTACTCGCGATTTGCTCTGCGGGCATGATGCTGACCTACTGGTGGACCAGTGATGAACTGGATGAATACGTGCCTGCGCGGGCGGATACAGAGAGTATTCTCGCTTCTCTGAGCGATAATCTGAGCGCGGGAAATTACATTATGGATAAAGACGTATACGGCGACATCGATGTACTGGATATGCAGGAGGAATACTATGCCTTCGGCCTGCTCAGAAAGTACATGGACTGCGCGGTGTTTGACGAGGACGGAGAACTTCTGACCAGCGGCGTTGATTCCAAAAGGGCAGAACGTCTCAAGGATGAGGAGACGGATTACTACGCATTCCGTGTGGAATATACGTTCTCGGGCGGAGGAGAAATTTCCGGGATCCAGGTTTCCGGTTCGGCGCTGACTCCGGAGCAGGAATATGATCTGGAGACACGCTTCCTGGAAAGCGCGGGTTCCTACTACTATATGGACGAACAGAGCATATCGAATGAAACAATTATTTATGGAATGACGCAGGAATCTCTGACGGAATATATGTCCACCATTGACTTCCCTGAGCCGGGCGCCTGGGATATCATGTACACGAATTTTCATTCCAGATTTATGACATTCTTTCTGATCATAGCTGCATCAGCGCTTCTGCTTCCTTTTGTTAAAGTTGTAGGGGAGCGGAAAGGAAAAATTTTCCGTGCGCCTTTTGAAGCGGCGTTAATTGGAATCTTTATCGCACTTGGATGCGCGGATGCCTGCGGGAATATGGTATACCATACGATAAAAGGCGGTCTGATCCGCACTCCGATCTATACACTGAATACCGCTGCAGATATTGTTGTGAATTTTCTGGTATGGATGGCGGTAGCGGCTCTGATTTTCTGGAGCTTTACATGCCTGCGGAGCATTTTTACAATGAGACGTTCGTACTGGCGGGAGAGAACCCTTACAGTGCGGGTGATCCACTGGATCAAAGGAGACAGCAGCTTTGCCAAAGAAGTGAGAGAATTTTTTCGCGGACAGTATGATGCCCTGCTTCATCTGGACTTCCGCAGCAGAACAAACCGGAAGCTTCTGAAACTGGTAATTGTTAATTTTGTGATTCTGGTTATCATAAGCTGCTTCTGGTTTTACGGGATCTTCGCTTTGATTCTGTACTCTGTGCTTCTGTTTTTATTCCTGCGGAAATACATGGGAGATCTGCAGAAAAAGTACAGTCTGCTTCTGCAGTCCACCAATCAGCTGGCTGATGGAAGGCTGGACGTTCCGATCGAAGGCGACATGGGTCTGTTTAATCCGGTAAAAGATGAGCTGAAAAAGATTCAGGCAGGGTTTAAGAAGGCGGTAGACGAGGAAGTGAAAAACGAGCGCATGAAAACGGAGCTTGTAACAAATGTCTCCCACGATCTGCGCACTCCGCTTACGGCGATTATTACTTATATCGATCTTCTGAAAAATGAAAAAGATGAGGAAAAGCAGAAAGAGTATATTGAAGTGCTGGAACGAAAATCGCTCAGACTGAAAGTACTGATCGAGGATTTGTTTGAAATCAGCAAAGCAGCCAGCAAAAGCGTGACCATGCACTTTATGAAAGTGGATATTGTGGATCTGCTGAAACAGGTGGGGCTGGAAAATGACAGCAAAATAAAGAACGCAAATCTGGAGTTCCGCTGGAAACTCCCGGATTACAAGCTGGTTATGTGGCTGGACAGTGAGAAGACATACCGGATTTTTGAAAATCTGATTGTAAATATTACAAAATATGCCATGCCTCACACCAGGGTCTACATTGAAATGAAAGAACTGGAAAATGAGGTTCAGATTTCTATGAAAAATGTTTCGGCAGATGAGTTGAATTTTAACGTAGATGAGATTACCGACCGTTTTGTCCGGGGGGATTCCTCCAGAAATACGGAAGGGTCCGGACTGGGTCTGGCCATTGCTAAAAGCTTTGTGGAACTGCAGCACGGACGGCTGAAGATTTCCACAGAAGCCGACTTGTTTAAGGCGGACATTATGCTTCCGAAGACAGACCCGCCGAAAGAAACTGAAAATTTGCAGTCAGACCCAATATAGCACAGGAATACAAATGCCGGCCGGGAGTTCCCCCGCCGGCATTTGTATGTTATGATGAAAAAAGAAGATGCGTCTGGCATACATATGTTGAAAACAAACCATATATGAGGAGGTAAAAACAATGAAATATGAGATTAAAGGCGAGACACTTCCGGTAGTAATCTGCTATCTGGAAAATGGGGAGGAGATGATTACGGAGCGGGGCTCCATGAGTTGGATGTCCCCGAATATGAAGATGGAGACAACGTCAAACGGCGGAATCGGAAAAGCTCTTGGCAGAATGTTTGCAGGAGAATCTATTTTCCAGAACCGTTATACCGCGATGGGCGGAAATGGAATGATCGCGTTTGCGTCCAGCTTTCCCGGATCCATTATGGATTACCAGATAGCACCGGGGCGGGAACTGATTGTTCAGAAATCGGGTTTCCTCGCAGCAGAGGCCGGTGTAGAACTTTCCGTGTTTTTCCAGAAAAAACTGGGCTCCGGGTTCTTCGGCGGAGAGGGATTTATCATGCAGAGGCTGTCCGGTTACGGAACAGCGTTTCTGGAATTTGACGGACATGTAATAGAGTACGGTCTGCAGCCGGGACAGCAGATCGTAGTGGATACAGGCTATCTTGCAGCAATGGAAAATACATGTACCATGGAGATCAAGTCTGTTCCGGGACTGAAAAATATGGTATTCGGCGGGGAAGGCGTGTTCAATACCGTGATAACCGGCCCGGGGCGTATATGGCTTCAGACTATGCCTATGTCAAATGTAGCGGCGGAAATATTCAAATTCATGCCGTCCTCCAAATAATTCCGGATTTTTATGATTGAGAAGGGACGCCGGGAGAGACTGGTGTGGTGCCGGAGGACTCACTTTCGTTCGGACCGCAGACGCAGCGGTGCTAAGAGCGCAAAAAACGCGCTCTAAGAACCGGCGCTGCTTTACGGTCCTCCATCACCACACCAGTCTCTCCCGGCTGAATTCTCTCTCATACAATTCCGACAGACAAAACGAAGACAGAACTTTCCCGGCTATTCTCACACCCTGAATCCAGTCAGCAGTATCCCCGACAATTCCAAATTTCAGAAAACAGGAAAAACCGGAACTTTTCCGACAACAGCTGACCGAATCTATCCCCTTATAATCACAGTCTGATACCCGGCTCTTTTCAGCCGCTGTTCCATTCTTACCGCTTCATCCAGTGCAGGGAATGTACCTACGGTAACGCGGTATAATCCATTCCCCTGTGATACTGCGGCAGGGAAATCCTGGGATACAAGTTCATTCTGAAGGCGGTCGGCGTATGTGCCGTTGCGGAAGGCTCCGGCCTGAACTGTGTATCCCCGGGAAGAGGTACCCTGGTCTACGGGAACATCAGGTTCTGTGTCTACTCCCAGAGTATCCAGGATTCCATCTGCGATTGCCAGGGCGATGTCGTCAAAATTGTTGTCAAAGAGATAGTTGTCTGTATCGGAGTTGATAAATCCTACCTCCACGAGCACGGCCGGCATCCTTGTGCGGCGCAGGACAACCAGTCCGGGGCGTGCCTTTACTCCCAGATTTACAAATCCTGCCGCTTCCAGCTGGGAATTTATGTTCTCTGCCATCTGAAGTTTGATCCCGGACAGATCATAAACGAGAGATTCCACACCGGAGACCGCATTGTCAGTTGGATAAGAGTTGCGGTGAATAGAGATGAAGAAGTCTACTCCCGCATTGTTGGCTTCCATTGCTTTCTGATATGGAGATTCATATACATCTGTTGTCCGGGTATATTCCACATCCACTCCGCGGTTCTGAAGGATTTCTCCGATGGCGAGAGTGAGGGCGAGTGTATCGTCTTTTTCCTGTCTTCCATTGTAGACTGCTCCCGGGTCCCGTCCCCCGTGGCCTGCATCGAGCATAATAGAATAGGGCATAGATCATGCTCCTTTTCCGGCTATTCTGTAATAGAATATGCAGAATTCTGCAGAATGTGAACAGAAGGCAGAAAGATCCCAAAATAAAAAACAGACGGAATACCGCAATGTATAATATTAATTATACGCAGCGGCATTCTGCCTGTTCTGCCAGAGCCTGTTTTATCCGGCCCTTTATTTGTTTTCAGGATCTGCTGCTTTTTCTTTTGATCCGGAGCCTGCGTCAGGGGAAGATTCTGCGTCTGTCTGCTGTTCTTTGCTTCCCTCATCTTCTGACTCAGGAAGATACACATGTACGCTTTCCACCCGGTTTTTATCCAGCTTTTCCACAACAAGACGGGATCCGTCCTCTGTGGTGACTTCATCGTTTACCTCCGGAAGCCGGTCGTCAAGCTGTTCGATAATAAATCCGCCCAGAGAATCATAATCTTCAGATTCAAAAGCAGTACCCAGCCGGTCATTTACATCATCCAGGTTAAGGGAACCCTCTATGATATATTCATTGTCCGAAATCTGCCGTATCCTGTCATCTTCCTGTTCGTCATATTCGTCGTGGATTTCACCTACGATCTCCTCCAGAATGTCCTCCAGAGTGATGAGACCGGCCATTTCTCCGTATTCATCCAGGACAATAGCAATATTAAATGTGGAATCCCTCATTTCCACAAGAAGTTCGGAAATGTTTTTATATTCATAAGTAAAATGCGGCTGGCGCATAATATCTCTTATATGAAAGGACTCGTCCCTGTTGTACAGAAGAAGATCTTTCATATTAATGATTCCAACGATATTGTCCGGATTTTCTTCATACACGGGAAGCCGGGTAAACTTGTCTTCCCGGAAAATCTCAATCAGCTCGTCATAGGTATTATCTACATTGGCAAATGTTACATGTACTCTTGGCACCATGATATCTTTGGCATTGGCGTCGCCCAGATCAAATACATTGTAGATCATTTCCTTCTCGCCGGATTCGATAATTCCGTCTTCGTGGCTTACGTCCACGATGGTCCGCAGATCCTCTTCCGTCAGGGCTTTGTCAGCGGCTTTGGGATCCACACGGAGAAGAAACATAATTCCCCGGGAAAACAGATTGATAATAAATATGACCGGAGTCATGACAGTCATAAAAAAGCGGATAACCGGAATGTATCTCAGAGCGATCTTCTCTGCGTTTACTGTCGCGTAGTTCTTGGGCGTTATTTCACCAAAAACAAGGATAGCCACAGTAAGAACCGCAGTTGCGATGCTGACCATGTATCCGCCAAAGGCATATGCAAGTGTAGCAGAAAGTGATGATGCGGAAATATTGACAATATTGTTGCCGATCAGAATAGCACTGAGCATTTTGGAAGTATGGTTTTCCGTAATGTCAAGAACCATGGCCGCGCGTTTATTGCCCTCATCCGCAAGGGAGCGGAGACGGATTTTGTTTACGGTCATCAGTGCTGTCTCAGAAGATGAGAAAAATGCAGATAACATTAAAAGAATAATCAATATAATAAATAGAAAACTGTCACCAGAATCCACTGTTTTGTTCACTCCTTTGATATAGTGGAATGCCGTTCCCGGCAATGTTAAAAATATACAGATACCTCGTCATTATACACTGTTTGTACCGGTTTGGCAAGATTTCCGCTGGCTTCTTTACTTTGAGGGGCAGTTGCTCTATAATGTCTACAGACCTTTGCGGTAAAGAAAGGCACGGGGTTCCGGCACAGGCGGGAGACATTTTCCGGAGCAGAGAGAGCCGGACGGAATATACAGGAAAACGGAGAATTTTATGGATATATTAAAAGATTTGTGTCATATAACAGGAGAAGAAAATGTTCTTACGGATGAACTTATGAGCAGACATACAACATTCCGGATCGGAGGACCGGCGGATTTCTTTGTTACTCCGGAGAAAAAAGAGCAGATCGGACAGATTATAGAACTCTGCCGCGGCAGAAACATTCCCTATTATATCGTAGGAAACGGGAGTAATCTTCTGGTAGGCGACCGCGGCTACCGGGGGGTGATTATCCAGGTTTTTAAAAAGATGAATCAGATCCGCGCGGAAGGGGAAAAAATATATGCGCAGGCAGGCGCGCTGCTGTCAAAGGTTGCGGCGGCCGCGCTGGAAGCATCCCTGACAGGACTGGAATTTGCTTCCGGTATTCCGGGAACACTGGGGGGAGCGCTCCGGATGAATGCCGGAGCTTACGGCGGCGAGATGAAACAGGTGACAGAGAGCGCGCAGGTGCTTACTCCTGACGGGGAGATCCTTGTAATTCCTGTAGACGAACTGGGGATGAGCTACCGGACCAGTGTGATTTCCAGAAATGACTATGTTGTCCTGGAAGCTGTTCTGAAACTGCACAGAGGCAGTCAGGAAGAGATCCGCGCGTGTATGGAGGAACTGAAGGAAAAAAGGGTGTCAAAGCAGCCGCTGGAATATGGCAGCGCAGGAAGCACGTTTAAGAGGCCGGAAGGATATTTTGCCGGTAAGCTGATTGAGGATGCGGGGCTCAGAGGATTCCGCGTGGGAGACGCCCAGGTATCTGAAAAGCACTGCGGTTTTGTAATCAACAGAGGAGCTGCGACTGCGGCAGAAGTAGCACAGCTGATGGATCAGGTGAGAATGCGTGTGAAGGAAAAATTCGGCGTGGATCTTGAACCGGAAGTGAAGAGGATAGGAGAATTTTAGAGAATGCGTTTGGTAATTGTTACGGGAATGTCAGGAGCGGGGAAGTCAACCGCCCTGAAAATGCTGGAGGATATGGGATATTTCTGCGTGGATAATCTGCCGAGTCCGCTTCTGATGAAATTTGTGGAACTGTTCAGCGGTCCGGACGGCAATGTGAGCAAGGCGGCTCTGGGGCTCGACGTCCGCGGAGGACAGGATTTCTCAGGCCTTCAGGATGTGCTGGAAGAGATGGACAGAAAACAGGTTGCCTATGAAATCCTATTTCTGGATGCAAGTGACGATGTGCTTATAAAACGATATAAGGAGACAAGGCGCCAGCATCCTTTAAGCGGATCCGGAAGGGTAGACAAAGGAATTGCAAAAGAGCGGGAACGGATTATGTTCCTGAAGATGAAAGCAACCTATATACTCGATACAAGCAAGATGCTGACAAGAGAACTGAAGATTGAACTGGAAAAGATATTTGTAAAAGGACAGCATTTCTGCAATCTGTATATCACAGTTATGTCCTTTGGCTTTAAATATGGAATCCCCCAGGATTCGGATCTGGTATTTGATGTCCGTTTTCTGCCGAATCCATACTATATTGAAAGCCTGAGGGAAAAAACAGGAAACGACCCGGAAGTGCAGGAATATGTTATGGAGAACGAAAAAACGCATCTCTTTCTGGATAAACTGAAGGATATGGTGGAATTTCTTATTCCTAATTATATCCTTGAGGGGAAAAACCAGCTGGTAATTTCCATAGGGTGTACCGGCGGAAAACATCGTTCGGTGACGATTGCCAATGCTCTGTATCAGATGCTGGAACGCCGGGAAAATTACGGTGTGCGGATCGAGCACCGGGATATCGGGAAGGATGCCATTACAAAGCGAAAATAATAACCGGCCGCCGGGCCGGGGCAGAAGGGTGATAGAAATGTCATTTTCCGGAAATGTGAGAGAAGAACTGGCAAAAAACATCAGTCCGGCCAGACACTGCAGGATCGCGGAGCTCGCGGCCTTTATCGGACTGTGCGGAACCGTTGTGATCAACCGGTTTGACCGCTGCGGGATAAAAATCCATACGGAAAATGTTCTTGTTGCGAGAAAAGTCTTTACATTGATAGAAAAAACATTTAATATAAAAACTGATATCTCTGTCAGGAGAAATGTGGCGAAAAAAAGCGTTTCGTATGCGGTTGTCGTCAGACGGCATGAAGACGCGCTGCGGATTCTCCAGGCAACGAAAATGATCGGGGAAAATTCATCTTCTGCGGATGACGCCCATGCTGTGAATCCTCTGATTGTGCAGCAGATCTGCTGCCGGAGAGCATTCCTCAAAGGCGCGTTCCAGGCGTCAGGCTCCATGAGCGATCCAAATAAGTCGTATCATTTTGAGATCGTGTGCGGCGCAAAAGAAATGGCCGGACAGATCTGCGATATTATGTGCGGTTTTGGTATGGACGCGAAGATTGTGCCTCGGAAGAAATCATTTGTCGTATACCTGAAAGAGGGCTCCCAGATAGTAGATATCCTGAATATTATGGAAGCGCACGTATCTCTGATGGCTCTGGAAAATGTGAGAATACTCAAAGAAATGCGAAATTCCGTAAACAGGAAAGTAAACTGCGAAACTGCCAATATTAACAAGACAGTTTCGGCGGCTGTGAAACAGGTTGAAGATATTACATATCTCCGGGATACAATAGGCTTCGACAGGATGCCGGAAGGACTGGTTGAGGCTGCCCTTGCCCGCCTTGCCAATCCGGACGCCACACTGAAAGAACTGGGGGAATCCCTGACACCTCCGGTGGGCAAATCAGGCATCAATCACAGGCTCCGGAAACTGAGCGAAATGGCAGATCAGGTAAGGCAAGAACAAGGAGGATTAATATGATTAAGACATCTGTTGTAGTTAGATCAGACAGAGGATTTGATGGAAGGCCGATTGCACTGCTGGTACAGAAGGCAAGTCAGTATGCCAGCAAGGTATATATCCAGGTGGGCGAGAAGAATATCAACGCGAAAAGTATTATGGGTATGATGAGCCTGACATTGTCAGGGGGCGAACATCTCACTGTTGTGACGGATGGTGAAGATGAGCAGAAAGCGGCGGAAGATATTAAAACTTTTTTTGATAAAGACTGATATACCATTCATAGTTGCGGTATCAGAATAGATAAAGGAAAGAAGAAAACCGACGGAAAAGGCTGTGCTTATGTGCAGCCTTTTGTTTCACCCGGAACATCGGAGCAGGTACGCGTCGTCTGCGGCAGGAAGTACATGGCAGCCGGTAACCGAAGATTTTATATGGCAGATATACAGGGCGCCGCCCTGAGGAGGGAGTGTAATCATGAAGAAACTGTTGTTTATTTATAATCCGCTTTCCGGAGTCGGACAGCTGAAGTCAAAATTGTCTGATGTGCTGGATATATTTGTAAAAGCCGGGTATGAGGTTACAGTGTATCCGACCCAGAAGTATCATGACGCACTGGAAAAGACAAAAAGCTATACCGGGGATTATGATCTGGTCGTATGCAGCGGCGGTGATGGAACGCTGGACGAAGTTGTATCGGGAATGGAGACAAGAGAGAAGAAAGTTCCTATCGGATACATTCCTACAGGAACGACTAATGATTTTGCCAGCAGTCTGCATATCTCCCGGAATATTCTTGAGGCGGCGGATACCGCGGTAAACGGAATCCCCTTTGCCTGTGACGTGGGCAGATTCAATGAAGACTATTTTATTTACATTGCAGCTTTCGGCCTGTTTACAGATGTATCCTACGAGACGAAGCAAAGTATGAAAAATATCCTCGGACATCTTGCATATGTACTGGAAGGAACAAAACGGATTTTCAATATTCCGTCCTACCGTATAAAAGTATTTCACGATGGAGAGGAGATTGAAGACGAATTTATATTCGGGATGGTTACGAATTCCCGCTCCGTGGGCGGATTCAAGGGAATTATAGGAAGAGACGTGATCTTCGATGACGGTGAATTTGAGGTGACTCTGATGAAGACGCCGAAAAACCCGATTGAACTGAACGAACTTCTTGGCGCTATTGTGATGAAACAGATCAATCAGGAAAGGATGTATTCGTTCCGGTCAGGAGAGATCCGGTTTGAGTCTGTGGAAGAGATTCCCTGGACGCTGGACGGAGAGTTCGGCGGCGTCCATGACCATGTGCTGGTGCAGAATAAGAAGCAGGGTCTGAAAATTATGGTAAAAGAGGGGCTGGAGAAAGGAAAACCGGATTTTCTGGACTGAAAAACAGATATGTTACGGGAGTAAAAAAGTACACTGCCGGAAATACCGGCGCTGTACTATTTGTTCCTGAAAAGGCATAAAACGGCGGAAAATCGGGTCTGTAAAAAAATATCGAAAAAAAATAAAAAAATACTTGCATCTCGTCAGTCTATATGATATAGTAATATTCGCTGTGAGGGACAACCAAACAGCGAATAGAATATGGCTCCGTGGTCAAGCGGTCAAGACGCTAGCCTCTCACGCTGGAATCAGGGGTTCGATTCCCCTCGGAGTCACTGAAAAGTCCGATTGTTCGGACTTTTTTTTTGCGCCTGTAACGAGCCAGAGTCCGGGCTTGCCCGAGACCCTGGCGACTGCTTACAATCCCGGAATGTGCCTGCGACGGAAGCAATCGGAAAAGAGGGGGAACATAAGATGGAGAAAATGAATGATTTCGGCAGGGATTCTATTCCGCTGCTCGTATTAAAAATATCCATTCCATTTATGTTTGCACAGTTTGTTAATGTGCTGTACAGCATTGTAGACAGAATTTATGTAGGGAATATTCCCGGTACAGGCGCGGATGCCCTTGCCGGTGTGGGAGTCTGCGCGCCGATTGTGACTCTGCTGTCATCTTTTGGAACATTGTTCGGCATAGGCGGCTCGGTTCTGTTTTCGGTCCGGCTGGGTGCGGAAGATGAGAAAGAAGCGCGGAAAGTGCTGGCAAACAGTTTTTCCATGCTCATTATTGTATCCCTTGTGCTGACAGTTCTGTTTCTGCTGACCAGGGATCAGCTGCTGAACTGGTTCGGAGCAAGTGAGACAATATTTCCCTATGCGGATACATACATGACCATTTATACAGCGGGAACGTTTTTTGCTCTGTTATCTATGGGAATGAACTATTTTATCACAGCGCAGGGATTTCCGGTTCTGGGGATGCTGACGACTCTGATCGGAGCGGTGGTCAACATTGTTCTTGATCCGGTCTTTATCTTTCTCTTTCACATGGATGTGGCCGGAGCGGCTCTGGCAACCGTGATTGCGCAGATTTCTTCCTGCCTCTTTGTATTGTGCACGCTGCGCAGAAAGAAAATGCGGGTGCCTCTGGGACTTGTGAAACCGGAAGCCGGGACATGCAGACAGATTGTGAAAATCGGATTTTCCCCGTTCCTGATTCTGGCTACGGACAGCATTATCATTATTGCCCTGAATGCGGTTCTGCAGTATTACGGAGGCCGGGAATACGGAGATACGCTGATTACGGCGGCGACGATCGTTCAGAGCTACATGCTGCTGATCACATCTCCGATGCTGGGTATTACCGGAGGTTCTCAGCCGCTGATCAGCTTTAATTATGGAGCGAACCGGCCGGACCGTATCAGGAAAACGTTTTTCTGGGTGTTCATGCTGTGTCTCTGTTTTACTTCGGTTATGTTTTTCGTTTCCCGGGTTATGCCCCAGTATTTCGTGCGTATTTTTACAGGAAATCCGGAATACGCCGGACTGGCGGTCTGGGGAATTGAAGTGTTTACGATGATGATTATTCCGCTCAGTTTCCAGTATGTGATTGTGGATGGGCTGACGGCGCTTGGCATGACAAAGATATCCCTGAGCCTTTCGCTGCTGAGGAAGATCCTGTATTTCGGCGCCACCTGTATCCTGCCTCTTTTTCTGACTGCCCGCTCGGCTTTTTACGCGGAACCTGTAGCAGACGGACTGGCAGCCTGCGTATCCAGTATTGTATTCATTTTTATTTACAGAAAATATCTGAGAGGAGAAGGCCGGCTCAAAGAGATCAGGATGTGACGGAACAATGTCCGCGTCTGTTTGCCGGAAGGCCGGTGAAGTGCATCCGAAAGAGCCTGACTGAGCATATATGCCGCTTGTTTTTTTACCCCGGATGGGCTATAATAAAAAAAGCTTAAAAAATCAGACAACCCCGCCTGCTGATTCACAGGAGGATGCGGGGAAGTAAGAAGTGGAGGAAAATAATATGTTAGTATCAGCGACAGAAATGCTTCAGAAAGCAAAAGCAGGCCACTATGCTGTAGGCCAGTTCAACATCAACAATCTTGAGTGGACAAAGGCAATCCTGACAGCTGCTCAGGAATGCAATTCTCCGGTTATCCTCGGAGTATCCGAAGGCGCCGGAAAATATATGGGCGGATACAAGACTATCGTCGGCATGGTAAACGGAATGATCGAAGAACTGGGCATTACAGTTCCGGTTGCGACTCATCTGGATCACGGCAGCTACGACGCATGCCTGAAATGTGTTGAGGCTGGTTTCTCATCTATCATGTTTGACGGATCTCACTATCCGATCGAGGAGAACATCGCGAAGACAACAGAGCTGGTTAAAATCGCTCATGACAACAACATGTCTATCGAGGCTGAGGTCGGAGCAATCGGCGGCGAGGAAGACGGCGTAATCGGAAGAGGCGAGTGCGCGGATCCGGACGAGTGCAAGATGATTGCGGATCTGGGAATCGACTTCCTGGCAGCAGGTATCGGAAACATCCACGGTGTATATCCGGACAACTGGGAAGGCCTGAGCTTTGAGACTCTGGATGCAATCCAGCAGAAGACGGGCGACATGCCGCTGGTTCTTCACGGAGGCACAGGTATTCCGGATGATATGATCAAAAAGGCAATCACTCTCGGAGTTGCGAAGATCAATGTAAATACAGAGTGCCAGATCGTGTTCACAGAAGCAACACGCAAGTACTTTGAAGAAGGAAAAGACAAAGTCGGCAAAGGATTTGACCCGCGTAAAGTCCTGAAACCGGGATATGAAGCAATTATCGCGAAAGTAAAAGAAAAGATGGAATTATTCGGCTCTGTAGGAAAGGCCTGAAAAATTTTTTGAATTTCTGCTTGCTTTTTTTACAAGGCTGCGTTATACTGACTGACGTAGACAAGAACAAGGGCGTTCCAATATAGATTGGAGTGCCCTTTTTTCGCTATATGGGGATTCTCACGATGTTCTGCAGGGCAGAGAGAGCCATCCTCACGGCGGGGTCTTAAGTAAAAAGGAGGATGGTTGAGATGAGTACAGAACTGATCAATGTATCTGAGATCTTTGGAGAAAATGTTTTTAATGATACAGTAATGCAGGAGCGTCTGCCGAAAAAGGTTTACAAGAATCTCAGAAAAACAATCGAAGAAGGAAAAGATCTGGATCTTGAGACTGCAGATGTTATTGCGCATGAGATGAAGGAGTGGGCAATTGAAAAAGGCGCTACCCACTATACACACTGGTTCCTGCCGCTGACAGGAGTTACGGCGGAGAAGCACGATTCCTTTATCTCCGCGCCGCTTCCCAGCGGAAAGGTTCTGATGAGCTTTTCCGGAAAGGAACTGATTAAAGGAGAGCCGGATGCTTCTTCCTTCCCGTCAGGCGGATTAAGAGCCACATTTGAGGCGAGAGGCTATACTGTGTGGGACTGCACGTCTCCGGCATTTGTAAGACAGGACGCGGCAGGAGCCACGCTTTGCATTCCGACAGCATTCTGCTCCTATACCGGCGAGGCGCTGGATCAGAAAACCCCACTTTTAAGATCCATGGAAGCAATTAATACGCAGGCGCTTCGTCTGCTCCGCCTGTTTGGAAATACAACTTCCAGAAAGGTTACTCCGTCGGTCGGACCGGAGCAGGAATATTTCCTTGTAGATGCTGAGAAGTTTGAACAGAGAAAAGACCTGATCTATACAGGGCGTACCCTGTTCGGCGCAATGCCTCCGAAAGGACAGGAACTGGACGACCACTACTTCGGAACAATCCGCCAGAGAATTGCCGGATTTATGAAGGATGTCAATGAAGAACTGTGGAAAGTGGGAGTTACAGCAAAGACACAGCACAACGAAGTCGCTCCCGCGCAGCATGAGCTGGCGCCCATTTATGCAGAGGCAAATATTGCCGTAGATCATAACCAGATTGTAATGCAGACATTGAAGAGAGTTGCCTGCCAGCACGGCATGAAATGTCTGCTGCATGAGAAACCGTTTGCAGGTGTAAACGGATCCGGTAAGCACAACAACTGGTCGCTGACAACAGACGATGGAATCAATATGCTTGATCCGGGCAAGACTCCTCATGAAAATACACAGTTCCTTCTTGTTCTCATGTGTATCTTAAGGGCGGTAAACAGACATGCGGATCTGTTAAGAGAGTCTGCCGCGGATCCGGGAAATGATCACAGACTGGGAGCGAACGAGGCACCGCCGGCAATTATTTCCGTATTCCTTGGCGAACAGCTTGAAGATGTAATGGAACAGCTGATCAGCACGGGCGAGGCAACGCACAGCCTGAAGGGCGGAAAGCTTGAGACCGGAGCAAGATCTCTGCCGGAGCTGGCAAAAGACGCTACAGACAGAAACAGAACATCGCCATTTGCGTTTACCGGAAACAAATTCGAATTCCGTATGGTTGGTTCCAGGGATTCCATTGCTTCTCCGAATATTGTGCTTAACACAATAGTTGCTGAATCTTTTGCGGATGCCTGCGATACAATTGAGCAGTCAGATGATTTTGATAAGGCGGTACATGATCTGATCAAAGAATACGCGACAGAAAACCAGAGAATCGTGTTCAACGGAGACGGCTACTCGGAAGAATGGGTAAAAGAGGCCGAGAGAAGGGGGCTCCCGAATATCCGGTCCATGGTAGAAGCAATTCCGGCCATGACAACAGAAAAAGCAGTTTCTCTGTTTGAACGTTTCCGTGTATTTACAAAGTCCGAGCTTGAGTCCCGCGCGGAAATCCAGTATGAGACATATGCTAAGGCAATCAATATTGAGGCGCGCACAATGATCGACATGGCCAGCAAGCAGTTTATTCCGGCGTTTATCAAATATACAAAGACACTGGCTGATACGGTAAACGCGGTTAAGGCGGCAGGAGCGGACGCTTCTGTCCAGCTGGACTGCCTGAATAAAGTGACAGAGCTGATGGGCGAGACAAAGACCGCCCTGGATGCTCTGATCAAGGTTACAGATGAGGCTGCGGCAAAAGAAGAAGGCGCCGTACAGGCAAACTTCTATCACTCCGACGTATTCCCGGCAATGGAAGCACTCCGTGCTCCGGTAGATAAGCTGGAAATGATCGTGGACAAAGAAGCATGGCCGATGCCGTCTTATGGAGATCTGATCTTCGAAGTATAATATAAAAGAAAAATTATAAAAAGACAGAACTCTTTTCCGGAACTGCCAGACAGTTCCCGGAAAGGGGGTCTGTCTTTTTTTGCCAATCCCTGTTTCAGGTAAACAATTGACAGAGATGACGGAGTACAACCTGGAACAGACCCAGTCCAGTGTAAACACAAATGTGGAGTCCTATCGGGATCTGCTCTACCAGATTTATTCAGATGATGAAGTGATTGATCTGGTCCGGAAACTGAATTCGGGGGAGAATATTATTGTAAATAAAAACCAGCTGCAGCGGAAAATGAGAGGATTCTTTTATACAAAGGAATATGTGCGGAGTATTACTGTCGTGACAAGAAACGGGACGCGTGTATTCTGGGACGGAATTATCGGATCTTCCGCCCAGAGCTCCTGGATGAATTCATACGGCCTGAATTCCCGGGAACTGTATGAGAAGATATCCAATTCAAAACAGCCGTGTCTTCTCCCAGCAAAACAGGCGGCCACAATGGCGAATACAGAAAATTATCTGTTTCATATCGGAAACAGAATTGTGGATTATAACCATCAGAACGAACAGATCGGCGTAATTGTTATGAGCATTGATGAGACCCTGCTGGCAGAAATCTGCAACGGAGAAGGAAGCAGGGAAAGTTCCTTTAATTTTATTGTAGACGGGGACGGCTATATTGTGTCCTATCCTGACCGGACAAAGGTGGGACAGCAGATCGAAAACTTCAGCAGAAAAGATGAAAATCAGTATATCCGGTACGTCAGAGAAAGCGGCCAGTATGAAGGAGAGAAGATCCTGATTCATACTACATATGATGATAAATACGGATGGACGGTGGTAAATGCAGTGAATCAGGCCAGAACGTTCAGCCGTCTGAATACCCAGCAGACGCTTTGTTTGTTGAATTTGAAATTATCGGCAGCAGTGCCGGATGGATGAGAGCAGAAAATACTTTGATACAGACGGCTGGATACGCCTTTCGGAAAGCGGCTGGGGAGATTTTGAGCGACTTTGAAGCAGAATTTAGTAAAACCAAAACCCTGGGTGTAGGCGTCAGGATTTTCAATGGAGCTGTTCGAGCGGAACGTGAGTTTCCATTGAAAATCCTGTTTTTAGCCTGTAT
>DXIU01000014.1 GCA_019112765.1 Candidatus Mediterraneibacter norwichensis
CCTTGTCAATGTGCCTGAACTCAATATCAGGGAAGGCAAAGGGGCTGACTTTGAAACCGTAGGAACGCTGGAAGAAGGAGCACTGTGCTATATCATTGCGGACAAAGCAGACGAATGGATCTATATTGAATCGGGAGATGTCCGGGGCTTCGTAGGCAGTGAATACCTTGACTATGGCGAAGAAGTGACAAAGCAGGTTGAAACGGCAGGAGAGGACAGCTTTTCTGTTGCGGAGCAGGCAGTAGGGCCGGAAGAGAACGGTGCCTTATATTATACGCTTACTTCTGTAAAATCCGGGATTCCGGGCGGCGAGGTGAGACAGTCCCTGATCGAATTTGCATCCCAGTTTATAGGGAACCCGTATGTATGGGGTAGCACCAGCCTGACGGACGGGGCGGATTGTTCGGGATTCGTCCAGAGCATCTATAAGGAATATGGCTATGAACTGCCGCGGGTGGCTGCCGACCAGGCGTACAGCGGCACCCAGATCGCCGTGGAGGATGCTCAGCCTGGTGATCTGGTGTTCTATGCAGATGAGAGCGGGGATGTCTACCATGTGGTAATATACGCAGGAAACGGGGAAACCATTGAGGCACAGAGCAGCGACACAGGAATCGTGAGAGGCACTTTGGATACAGCGGACGCTGTATGGGCTGTGCGGATTCTGGAGGATAGCGCCTATACGCTTTCAGCCGGAAATATCAGCGAAGTGAACGCAACTTCCGAAATGTATGGGAAAAGCCTAGGAACATTTAAGCTTACATACTACTGTGCATGTGAGATCTGCTGTGATGTGGAGACCGGCATTGCAGCCACGGGAACCCCTGTCGTGGAGGGCAGGACGATCGCGGTTGATCCGGATGTCATCCCGCATGGCACACAGGTCATTATAAACGGTCATGTTTTTACTGCTGAGGACTGCGGCGGGGCGATCGACGGGAACCACATCGATATTTATGTGAACGACCATCAAACAGCTTTGGAGCTGGGGACCGGACAGGCAGAAGTGTATCTTGTAAAGTAAGCAATGTATTTTCGCTGCAGGGGACTACTCTGGAAACAGGCAGTCCCCTGCCCTATAAGGAGGGATGCTGTATGGAACTGGGACAGTCGTTGGAAGATTATTTGGAGGCGGCGTATCTGATATCAGAGAAGCATCCGACGAGAAATATTGATATTGCGGTTTTACTGAACCGTTCAAAACCCAGCGTATCTGTTGCCGTGAAAGAGTTGATGAAGAAAGGGTACGCCCTAAAGGATAGTAACGGGAATGTGTGCCTTACGGAAAAAGGAAAACAACTTGCAAAGAATGTGTATGAAAGGCATCAGTATTATAAAAATCTTCTGATCCGGGCGGGAGTCGAACCCGAGACGGCAGAAAAAGAAGGGTGTGCTCTGGAGCATGTGCTCAGCAATGACAGCCACAGGAAACTGGAGAAATATATCAGAGATCTGGAAAGGGATAATTGAATAAATGGTTATTATTGGAGGACATGACAGAATGGTATGTCAGTATAAAAAGATCTGTAAACAGTTTAACTGTAAGGCAAATGTGGTGAGATGCCATACAAGCAGCAGGAACGCTCTGGAAGAGATCCTTGAGAATGTCTGTGCATAATAAATAATACCGAGATCTAATACCGAAGTTCTGTGATATTCCGACGGGATTTCGGTATTTTCTTTGCAGAAAAGTGCCCGTTTGGAGCAGGACGGATGAAACGGAACAGACATCAGAGCCCGGGAATGGTAACATAAAGTGAAGGAGGAAAAAAGAATGTCCGATTTGGTTCAAAACTGTGATGATGCAGTACTTCTTGCGGAAAGTAACGGCTGCAGCGTTTACCAGTTCCGGAATGAGACTGGGGAGGGCGTGATGACGGTTTACGAAGTCTTTCCGGGAGTAACACTTTCTTATAATGATTTTCACATGCAGTACTATGATTCAGTGTTCCGCACGGAAAAAGAGGTTTTCTGCATCGACCACTGCCGGGAGGGACGGCTGGAATATACTGCAAAAGATAACGCCTACTCCTATGTGGAGGCACGAGATCTGAAGCTGGACCGTCGTCTGACGCATACCGGTCAGTTTGTGCTCCCATTGTCTCATTATCATGGGATCACCATTGCTTTTGATCTTGCAGAGGCGGCACAGTCTGTTTCCGGAGCAATCAAGGGATTCGCGGTAGATCTGTGCGGCCTGCAGAAAAAGTTCTGTCCGGGGATTTATCCTGTTGTACTGCGCAGTCTGGAATCAGCGGATCATATTTTTAGTGAGCTGTATGCAGTTCCTCAGAAGATCCGGCAGATGTATTTCAAGATCAAGGTGCTGGAGCTGCTCCTGTATCTGGAGGCGTTGGAATTGCCGCAGGATTCGGAAGAAAAGCCCTACTTTTATAAGTCGCAGGTGGAAAAAGTCAGGGCGATCCGGCGGTTTATGGAAGAGCATGTGGAAGAGACTTACACTCAGGAGGAACTGTCTAAGCGGTTTGGCATCTCCCTGACAATGATGAAGAAATGTTTTTGCAATATGTATGGCACGACAATGGGAGCATGGCTGACCTCTTACCGGATGAATCAGGCGGCTGTGCTACTGAAGAGCGGGCAAAGCTTAAGTGTAGCGGAGATTGCAGGGCGCGTCGGATATGACAGCCCCAGTAAATTTGCGGCGGCTTTTCGGAAGGTTATGAAAAAGTCACCTACAGAATATAGGAATTGCCGGCTGCCGGATGGTGGAATACTATAAAAATAGTTGTCCTGTCAGGACGGATCAGACGTACCGGAGCGGATTTCAAGGGCAGATGATCGTACAATATTGACGCTGGAATCATTTGATTAGCGGAAAGGAGAGTACGACATGGCTCAGAAAAAGAAGAAAGGCTGGTTTTCCTGCCTTATGGACTATGCTTCGGGAAGCAGGGGGAGGCTTGCAGTTTCTACCTGCCTGTCAGTGGTCAGTGTCCTGGCAGGACTTTTGCCGTATTTTTGTATTTACAGGA
>DXIU01000123.1 GCA_019112765.1 Candidatus Mediterraneibacter norwichensis
TTTTAGTTTTACCAGGTTATGGAACGGAGCTGGATTCCCACTCCACTTTTTCCGGAATACGATTTTCATTCCATTGTATCCGGATGTTTTCGGATCTTTTCTCCAGTCCCACGTCCCCGACAAATTCAAATTCGCCTCTCGGTCAGATTGTATACATCTGTCCTCCGCCCGGTGAGTGCGGGGATCTGTTCTCTGGCCCGCCTGGTTTCTTCGGGATCAATTTCAGTGATCCTGAAATCTTCTTCAGCGCCCGTCTGACTGATTACATTTCCCCATGGGCCGGCAACAATGCTGTGGCCCCATGAGACATAGGAAGCGGAAGGGTTCCGGGCGGGGGCGGTTCCTATGGTGAAAAGCTGATTGTTCAGTGCCTGGGAGCGGAAAAGCAATTCCCAGTGTCCGGGACCGGTTGTCATATTAAAGGCAGCCGGAACAAGGATAATCCGGGCGCCTTTCAGCGCCATGAGGCGGAAGAGTTCCGGGAAACGGATATCGAAACAGACTGCCAGCCCGAAGGTGCCGAAGACTGTGTCAAAGACAGTGACAGAATTCCCGGCGGAGAGTACGTCTGACTCCCGGAAATGCTGGCCGCCCTGTACCTGTATATCAAAGAGATGCATTTTCCTGTGTTTTGCGATCTGTCGTCCTTCTGGATCAAACACATAGGCAGTGTTATAGATTCTGTCCCGGCTGTCTCTTTCCGGTATGGTCCCGGCAGAAAAGTAAATGCCGTATTTCCGGGCGAGTTCTGAACAGAGAGTGTATACAGGCCCTCCTTCTTCCTCTGCATACTCCGGAAATGAGGCCGTATCATAAGGGCAGCAGAACATTTCCGGCAGAAGGAGAAACTGCGCCTTCTGCCCGGCTGCTTTTTCGGCAGCAGTCTCCAGATAGTCACGGCAGGCGGCCGGATCGGTAATGACAGGCATCTGTGCCTGGGCGATTCGAAGTGGTTCTGTTTTCAGATAATCCGTTTTCCGGTCAGTCATTCTATCATCCTTTCTTCGCCTGAATTAATAATATTCCGGCTAATTATCCGGTTCTGTTTTCCAGAGTGCCTGAAATGTCAGACCTGTCATCTGCTGCAGTTCCTCTGACGTGACGCCGCAGCAGGAATTCAGAGATATTTTTTCTCCATCACAGAGATAATAGAAGCTTTTAACAGGATTCAGGCCAAATCCCTGTATCTCTTCCGGGGTGCACTGTTCAGAAAAATCATAAGAGAATTCATAGATTTTTCCGTCTGCGCCAGTGAATTTGAATGATTCAGGGGAACCTGACGTGTCGGAAAAATTTTCTCTGACGAGAATTTCATACAGGCAGCCGAAGGATATGGCGTCGTCATAATATAACATCAGCAGATCGTCATAGGAAACAGATATCCCATCGGGCCTTGTTACAACAGGGTGATAGGACTCCATATTATCTGCCGCGGCTGTCAGTTCTTCTTCACTGAACTGATCCGTGCAGAGCTGATAGACTACGGCGTATTCTGCAAAATCCTTCAGGGCGCTGTCTCTCAGTTCCGGGACAGTTAAGGTGCTGGAAATGGTTTCAGGGTATTCTCCGTTTATCAGTGTCTGAAGTTCACTAAAGCGTACAGAATAATATATTTCACAGGGATATTCCTGGTGTGAAAGATATTCGGAAAAGGTTTCCATCTGTCCGAGAATCTGTTCCAGTTCTTCGCGGTCTTTGTAGGAGGTGCCGAGGGACAGATAATTGCCTCTGCGGGAGGAGATGAGCAAGGAGACAGATTCCCGGTTTTCTCTCCGGTATTCCTGCAGATAATATTTCCCCATTTCATAATGATAAGTCGTATCCATGCTGTAGGTTGCCCACAGATTGTATCCGGCATCACTGATCAGTTCAAATTCTACCTGCGGAAGATCTTTCAGGCGGGCGGTCCATACATGATTTACATATCCGTCCTCTCCCTCTTCTTCAGTGTACTCCTCAGAGATAACAACAGGAGCATCCACTATATTTTCCCTGAACCATTTTTCTGCTTCGTTCTGGGTATAATGCCGGCTGCAGCCGGAAAGGAGCAGGGCGGCGGCAACAGAGAAAAAGAGATACAGTACTGGAAAGATCGTTTTTTTCATAGCCGGCTCCTTTCTTTTATCCGTCAGATGTGGCTGTATGTGAATTCTGTTCCGGCGCAGGTCCGGAAGAATTCCGCTCAATCAGCTGGGCATGAAGGAGAATTGTTCCGATAGATACCTGATTCATGAGGCTGTTCAGAGCATAGTATCCGCTTTTCCCCAGTTCAATCCGATCCTGCCGGACCGTGGTAAGGGGGGGAGAAGTGTAGGGGCAGATCGGCAGGTCATCAAATCCTATAATACTGATGTCCTGGGGAATCCGGTATCCAAGCTGCTGGCATTGAGTCAAAGCAGCGCTGGCGAATGTGTCCTGGCAGCAGATCACTGCAGTCATGCCCATATCGAGAAAGCGGGGAAGATGTTTTTCCATACATTCTGAGAGGTAATAAGAGCATCCGGCATAGTTTGAATCTGCTTTCAGACCGTAGTGATGCATTGCCTGAAAAAAGGCACGGTGTCTGACCTGCATGATATGAGAGCCGAGAGCACTGCTTAGATAAGCGATTTTCTGGTGTCCCAGAGCCTTCAGATGAGAGACTGCCAGGTCCATGCCTTCATCGTTATCAATTTGATGGGATTCTTTATACTGGATATTGTCTTTCTGAACAATAATACAGAGCTTTCGCTTTGCGTTTTTATAGCGTCTGAGCCTGGTATAGCCAAGTTCAACCGCGGTTTCGAGAATCTGTTTCTGCAGGGCCTCGCTGATATCGGGCGCGTTATTCAGAGCCTTTGACACAGTTCCTTTTGATATATTCAGCTTGTCTGCAATATCCTGGATTGTCGTCATTGTTTGTCCGCCTTCCTTCGCAAAATAACTAATTTCATTATAAATAATATGGAGAGGAAAATCAATCGGGCATATAAAGAAGGAAGAGTTTGAATATATGGTAAACCGCTGTTATACTATGTATATGCAGCAGAATAATAATGTCATGTTCAATCTGCTGGATTCTCATGACACAGAAAGGCTGATGAACCGTTTCCATGATCTGGATCTGTTTTATCAGCAGCTGGCTGTGCTTTTTACTCTGCCGGGAAGTCCGTGTATTTACTATGGTACGGAGATTGCCATGGAAGGGGGATTTGATCCGGACTGCAGGCGCTGCATGCCGTGGGAGGACATAGAGTCAGATGAGAATAAAGAGCGGATCAGGCAGATGAAAACAATGATAAAGATACGCCGCACCGAGGAAGCCTGCAGAAGTCTGTATTTTCATTTCCCCAACAAATATGAAAACAGACGCTGCGTGGAATACATCAAGCTGGATTCCGGAAACAGAAAACTGGAAGTGCTTCTGAACTGTTCAGGGGCAGATGTGGAGACAGAACCCGGCGGCGAGATTCTGTTTGCCAGAAACTATCACGATAATATACTGGAACCAAAAGGGACTCTGATACGGAAGAAACACGAAACACAGTAGAGCTGAACAGATTCCGGGCAGCTGCTTTACCGGGAAGTTTTCCTGTCTCAGATGTGCAGAGCGGTTCCGGCCTGTGGAAGAAGGGAGAATAATTATGGGAGAAAATACAAATAAATGGTGGAAAAACGCGGTTATATATCAGATTTATCCGAAAAGCTTTCAGGATTCCAACGGAGACGGATACGGAGATATCCGGGGGATTATCAGCCGTCTGGACTATCTGAAAGATCTGGGGATTGATGCGGTATGGATTTCTCCGATGTACTGCTCCCCTCAGGATGATAATGGATATGATATCTCAGATTATCAGAATATTGACCCTATGTTCGGCACGCTGGATGATATGGACGAACTGATCCGGGAGGCTGAAAAGCGGGAAATAAAAATTATTATGGATCTGGTGCTGAACCATACTTCAGATGAGCACAGATGGTTCCTGGAAGCAGTAAAAGGAAGGGACAATCCGTATCATGATTACTATGTATGGCGCGACGGAGAAGAAGGAGTCTATCCGAATGATATGAAATCCACATTCGGCGGCCCTGCATGGGAGTGGGTGCCGGAGCTGAAGCAGTACTATTTTCATCAGTTCTCTGTAAAGCAGCCGGATCTGAACTGGGAGAATCCGAAAGTCCGCCGGGAAATCTATGACATGATTCTCTGGTGGATGGACAGAGGCGTGGGAGGTTTCCGGCTGGACGTAATTGACCAGATCGCGAAGGAGCCGGATCTTGGAATTACCAACAACGGCCCCAGACTTCACGAGTATCTGCGGGAAATGAGCAGAGAGACATTCCAGAAGGGGGATCTGATTACCGTGGGAGAGGCCTGGGGCGCCACTCCTGAGATCGCGGAAAAATACAGCAGCCCGGACGGCAGTGAATTTTCCATGGTTTTCCAGTTTGAGCATATGGTGATGGATCAGGAAGAAGGAAAAGAAAAATGGGATCTTGCTCCCCTTCCCTTTGTGAAACTGAAAAAATGTCTGGAAAAATGGCAGACGGAACTGTATGAAAAAGGCTGGAACAGTCTGTTCTGGGATAATCACGATCTGCCAAGGATTGTCTCGCGCTGGGGCGATGACGGCGTATACCGTGTTCCGTCCGCAAAGATGCTGGCCGCTGTTCTTCATGGAATGCAGGGCACGCCATATATCTATCAGGGAGAAGAACTGGGGATGACCAATGTCCGGTTTGACAATATTGAAGATTACCGGGATATTGAGACACTCAATATGTATTATGAGCGTCTGGATGCCGGGTTTGATAAAGAAGATATTATGACTTCTGTTTATGCGAAGAGCAGAGATAATGCCCGGACTCCCATGCAGTGGAACATTCAGGATAACGCAGGATTTACAACCGGTACACCCTGGCTTGGGATAAATCCCAATTACAAAGAGATCAATGCCGAAAAGGAAAGAAAAGATCCGGATTCCGTCTATCAGTTTTACCGCAGGCTGATCAGACTGCGGAAGACTTATCCTGTTTTTACAGACGGGAAATTTGAACTTCTTCTGCCGGAAGACGGGCAGATCTTCGCCTATACAAGGACGGATCAGGAGAGAGAGCTGCTGGTATGCGCGAACTTTACGGGAGAGCCGGTAAAGTGTTCCCTTCCGGCACAGTGGAAAAGCGCGGAAATGCTGATTCATAATTATGAGGGAGCCGTGGAGGATGAACTGCGGCCTTATGAAACGGTCATGCTGCTCAGAAAGCGGCAGGGACAATGATAAGCGGGGACAGAAGCGGAGGCGGAGGACTATGACAGGAAAGAAACCAGAAGTGGCAAAGACAGCCAGTATTGTAAAAGATTCTGTTATGCTGGGAGATGTGACAGTAGGAGAGGACTCCTGTATACTCTTTTATGCCGTGCTCCGCGGCGATGTGGAGAGCATTACAGTAGGAAAATGCAGCAATATCCAGGATAACTGCACCGTTCATGCAGATACCGGATATCCCGCCCGGATCGGAGATTATGTGACGGTAGGCCACAATACCGTTCTCCATGGCTGTACCATTGGCCAGGGAAGTCTGGTCGGTATGGGTTCGGTTATACTGAACGGGGCCCGGGTCGGAAAAGAGTGTCTGATCGGAGCCGGAAGTCTGATTCTGGAAAATCAGGAGATCCCTGACGGCAGTCTGGCGGTGGGAAGCCCGGCGAAAGTGAAGCGGCAGCTTACGGCGGAAGAAAGAAAAAAACTGTACGAGAGCAGCAGACATTATGTGGAAATGGGGAAACAGCTGCGGGCCGAAGGAATGTGCAGAGCAGATTTTACATCTGCTGAATTTACAGCTTGACACGGGAGATTCTTCTGGAGTAGAATATCCCATGTAAAAGAAAAAGCGTTGAAGAGGACAGTAGGCTGTCCGGTCATCTCAGAGAGAAGTCCGTCTGGTGGAAGGACTTTGTTGTACCGGCTGACTGAAAACCACCTCGGAGCGGCCTTAATACGGCCCGGCGATTCCGTTATCATCACCCGAATTAAGAAGGTTTTCTAATCGTCTGTACAGAAAAAAGCTTTAAAATCTGATGCAGACAGATCAGTCATGGAAAACAAGCAGGGTGGAACCGCGGGAAACCCCTCCCGTCCCTGCAGGGAGTGTTTCCGTGCATATAGATTCTTATTTCAGACAGCAGGAGGCATTCCGTAAGGGATGCTTTTTTCATTTATGGAAAAGCCGCATAAAAATCCCGCGGACATCCGTGGCTGCAGGAAGGCTCCGGGAGAAAGTCCCGGAGGACAGCAGTTTCAGAAAGCGGTTTTTCCCGGTGAAAATAAATCCCGATCCTAAAAACCATAAAACAAAACAGGAAAGGAAAAGATGAGATGAAAATTACACTGAAAGACGGCTCATGCAAAGAATATCAGCAGCCCATGAGCGTGTATGACATTGCTGCGGATTTGAGTGAAGGACTTGCCAGAGTGGCTACAGCCGGCGAGATGAACGGCGAGATTGTGGATCTGAGAACGGTTATAGATCAGGACTGCGCTCTGAATATTCTGACGTTTAATGATGAAAAGGGAAAAGGAGCTTTCCGCCATACGGCATCCCATATTATGGCCCAGGCTGTCAAACGTCTGTATCCGGAGACAAAACTTGCCATTGGACCGTCCATCGCCGACGGATTCTATTATGACGTGGACAGGGAGACTCCTTTTACTGCGGAAGATCTGGAGAAGATCGAGGCAGAGATGAAGAAGATCGTCAAAGAGAACCTTGAGATCAAACAGTATACAATGCCGAGAAATGAAGCGCTCGAGTACTTTAAAGAGAAAGATGAGCCTTACAAAGTAGAGCTGATCGAGGATCTGCCGGAAGACGAGACCATCAGTTTTTATTCCCAGGGAGAGTTTACAGATCTCTGTGCAGGTCCGCATCTTATGAGTACGAAACCGGTAAAAGCATTTAAGCTGACAAGCCTTGCAGGTGCATACTGGAGAGGTGATGAGCACAACAAAATGCTTCAGAGAATCTACGGAACAGCATTCCCGAAAAAGGCGGAGCTGGAAGAGTATCTGACCATGATCGAGGAGGCAAAAAAGCGGGATCACAGAAAACTGGGACGTGAGCTTGGGCTGTTTATGATACGCGAGGAAGGCCCGGGATTCCCGTTTTTCCTGCCGAACGGAATGGTCCTTAAGAATACTCTCCTTGACTACTGGAGAGAGATTCACAATGCGGCAGGCTATGTGGAAATCTCCACACCGATCATGCTCAGCCGTCATCTCTGGGAGACGTCAGGACACTGGGATCACTATAAAGAAAATATGTATACAACTGTAATCGATGAAGAGGATTTTGCAATCAAGCCGATGAACTGTCCGGGCGGTATTCTTGTATACCAGTCCGAACCCCGTTCCTACAGGGATCTTCCTGTCCGCATGGGTGAGCTTGGGCTTGTGCATCGTCACGAGAAATCCGGCCAGCTTCACGGTCTGATGCGTGTGCGCTGCTTTACGCAGGACGACGCCCATATCTTTATGACGCCGGATCAGATCAAAGATGAAATCAAGGGCGTTGTAAAACTTATCGACCAGGTTTACAGCCTGTTCGGATTCAAATATCATGTCGAGCTTTCCACCCGTCCGGAGGACAGCATGGGCAGTGATGAGGACTGGGAGATGGCGACAGACGCGCTTCGCAGCGCTCTGGATGATATCGGCCTTCCCTACGTTGTAAATGAAGGCGACGGTGCTTTCTACGGCCCGAAGATTGACTTCCATCTGGAAGACTCTATAGGAAGGACATGGCAGTGCGGAACCATCCAGCTCGATTTCCAGCTTCCCCTGCGTTTTGATCTGGAGTATACAGGTGCTGACGGAGAGAAACACAGACCGATTATGATTCACAGGGTAGTATTCGGGTCCATTGAAAGATTTATCGGTATTCTGATCGAGCACTTCGCAGGAGCCTTCCCGACCTGGCTCGCGCCGGTACAGGTGAAAGTACTGCCGATTTCTGACAAGCATATGGAATATGGAACAAAAGTACTTGAGGCTCTTAAGGCGGCAGGAATCCGTGCGGAAATTGACACCCGCGCAGAAAAAATCGGCTATAAGATCCGTGAGGCACAGATGAAGAAGATTCCGTATATGCTTGTAGTCGGAGCAAAGGAAGAGGAAGAAGAGAAAGTTTCTGTCAGAAGCCGGTTCTCCGGAGATGAGGGGCAGAGAGGACTGGAAGAGTTTATCGCTCAGATCAAAGAAGAGATCAGCAGCAGGGCAGAAAGAAAAGTGGAAAAATAAAATTCGGATTTGTCGGGGAACTGTGAGTGAAGAGGCGTCCGAAAACACCTGGATACCAGGAGATTGGATAATCAGATCTGGAAATGAGGGATGTGTGCTTTTGTTTCCGTTCCGCAGATAAAGAAAAACTA
>DXIU01000124.1 GCA_019112765.1 Candidatus Mediterraneibacter norwichensis
GATGCAGACAGACTGGATCGGAAAATCCTACGGAGCAGAGGTTGATTTCCCGGTTGAGGGAAGAGACGAGAAAATTACGGTATACACGACAAGACCGGATACGCTTTACGGCGCGACATTTATGGTGCTCGCTCCGGAGCATGCGCTTGCGAAATCCCTCGCCACACCGGAGACAGAAGACGCGGTAGAGAAATACATCTATGAAGCGTCCATGAAGTCAAACGTAGACCGTATGCAGGACAAAGAGAAGACCGGCGTATTTACGGGAAGCTATGCGGTCAACCCGTTAAACGGCGCCAGGACGCCGATCTGGCTGTCCGATTATGTACTTGCCGATTATGGTACAGGAGCTATCATGTGTGTGCCGGCTCATGACGACCGTGACTTTGAGTTTGCGAAGAAATTTGATATCCCGATCGTTCAGGTCATCGCAAAAGACGGCAAAGAGATCAAGGATATGACAGAGGCTTATACAGAGGCATCCGGAACAATGATCAATTCCGGAGAATGGAACGGCATGGAATCTGCGGTTCTGAAAAAAGAAGCTCCGCACATTATTGAGGAGCGCGGCATCGGACGTGCGACCGTTAACTACAAACTCCGTGACTGGGTATTCTCCCGCCAGCGTTACTGGGGCGAGCCGATCCCGATCATACACTGCCCGGACTGCGGATGCGTGCCGGTACCGGAAGAAGAGCTTCCGCTTCGTCTGCCGGATGTGGAATCCTATGAGCCCACAGGAACAGGCGAGTCACCGCTTGCGGCGATCGACGAGTGGGTGAACTGCAAGTGCCCGGTATGCGGAAAACCGGCCAGGAGAGAGACAAACACCATGCCTCAGTGGGCAGGATCTTCCTGGTACTTCCTGCGTTATGTAGACAATCATAATGATAAAGAACTGGTTTCCAGAGAGAAAGCAGACAAATATCTGCCGGTAGATATGTATATCGGCGGTGTGGAGCATGCAGTACTGCATCTTCTGTACTCCAGATTCTATACAAAGTTCCTGTATGATATCGGCGTGATCGATTTTGACGAACCGTTCCATAAGCTGTTCAATCAGGGGATGATCACAGGAAAGAACGGCATTAAGATGAGCAAGTCCAAGGGAAATGTAGTCTCCCCGGATGACCTTGTGCGCGACTACGGCTGCGACTCTCTGAGAATGTACGAATTATTCGTAGGTCCGCCGGAACTGGATGCCGAGTGGGACGACAGAGGAATTGACGGTGTAAACCGTTTCCTGAAGCGGCTCTGGACCCTCCTTATGGACAGCAGGGAAAAAGATGTGGCTGCCACAAAGGAAATGATCAAGCTCCGCCACAGAATGGTATATGACATTACATCCCGTCTGGAGAGCTTCAGCCTGAATACCGTTATTTCAGGATTTATGGAATACAATAACAAGTTTATAGAGATCGCCAAAAAAGAGGGCGGAATTGATAAGGAGACACTGGAGACAATCGCAGTGCTTATCTCTCCGTTCGCACCCCATTTCGCGGAGGAAATGTGGGAGCAGCTGGGACATACAGAGACTGTCTTCAAGGCAGGCTGGCCGTCCTATGATGAAAACCTGATGAAGGATGACGAAATCCAGATTCCGGTACAGATCAATGGAAAGACAAGAGCGGTTATCAGTATTTCAGCAGAGGCATCAAAAGATGAGGCGATTGCGGCAGGAAAAGAGGCGGTTGCCGACAAGCTGACAGGAAATGTGATCAAGGAGATTTACGTTCCGAAGAAAATTATCAATATTGTAATGAAATAAAAGACAGAAAGCCGGGGATCCGCATATGGGCCCCGGCTTTCTGTCTGATGATATCTGGAACATCTGCTTCGGCATTGCTGACATTTATGCCTGAAAATATGAAGCGATTTTCCGTGCGGGAAATCATTCTCTGAAATTTTGGCAGGTTTCCGATTGGATTTTAAGGACAGCCAGAGTATAATAGCCATGTAAGAGTCAAATAAACAGCAGGAGGAAAAACATATGCTGGAATTCAGATACGACACACAGCTTTTAATCGAAGGAGAAGACCTTGACGAGGACGTAATCAGCGAGTATTTTACAGAACATTTTAAAGGCGACTGCCTTCTTGCGGTAGGCGATGAAGAGCTGATTAAGATCCATTTCCACACCAATGAACCGTGGAAGGTACTGGAGTACTGCGCATCCCTGGGAGAGATTTATGATATTGTAGTGGAGGATATGGACAGGCAGGCCAGAGGACTGAAAGGCTGACCCGGCCAGAAAATGTCTGTTGACAGGAAAAGTATTTTGGCATATTATAATCTTACAAATGTAAGATAAAGGCGGGTGACAGCAGTTTGAAAAGTGGAGTTGGAAAGCCGATTCTTGTCGGAGCGGCAATATTTCTTGCCGCGCTTTTTCTTGGAGGTGTTTTCCGGGAGTTTGTGTGGTCCCTGTTTTCTCCCACGTCGGTTGTGGGTGATACAGTCAGATGCGTGTCAGACGATCTGGAGACGGTCAGCAGAAAATGGTTTGGCGAATATTTTTCTGATCTGGAGGGATGGACCGTACCCTATAATTACCGGATTGAGAACGCGGAGATTACTTCAGCAGAAATTCTTACGGATCTGGAAGAACCTTACATTCAGCTGGACTATCAGGTGTATGCGGCCAGCAGCAACAATGCGGTAATGAACAATCTGGAGCTGATACAGACAGGGGAGCGCCGTGTGTATACCGGCCAGATGGTGCTACGCTGGGAACAGACAGAATGGGATACCTGGCAGATTGCCGAAAAACTCCGGCCGGTTCAGTATCAGATTATGACGCCCCAGTTCCGGGAAGAAGCGGACATGCCGCAGACGCAGCATTATAAGTTTCAGTCGGATAAAGAGATGACATATTATGTGCAGGATGAGACACTGTATGTCACATATGACGCAGGCGGGACGTTTATGGAAGTCCCGGACGGATATGAGAAAGTGTGTAAAGAGCCGAACGGCACATATGATGAACTTCTGGATGAAAACAGCTATATTGTAACGGAGGATTTTACCGGATTTATCGGTTATACAGATCAGGGAACCGAGCTGATATACTCGGAAGATATGGGTCAGACATGGCAGGAGAGCCTGATCACGGAAGGCGGCTATAAGGCCCGTTCCTATCTCTCCAGACAGAACGGGGTATGTTACGCGACATTTGCGGCAGACCGTTCTCTTGGAAGCGATTATTACGGCTCCTGGTGGTCGGAAGATCTGAATACGTGGACTTATATAACGACCGGGGATATGCCGCTTTCCAACCTGACCTGTGTGTACTGGGCGTCTGACGGAACCGGGTATTACGCAAGCGGAGAGCTGCTGTACCGGATGACGGACAGAGAAGGCGGTCCTTTAGAGGAACTTACCTGGCCGGAAGCTGCAGAAGTGACAGAAAGCCTTGGATTTAATCCATTTGATTCTGTTGACCGGTTTTATGAGGAAGACGGAGTCCTCTATATGGTTGTGGGCCAGGGAGACGACGGCGATTATGTAAAAGACGGAAAACTGGTTGAAGCGCTGTACCAGTCTGCAGACGGCACCACATTTACATTTGTGGAAGAAGCTGCGGCTGATACGCCGGAAGAGGCAGGATAGGAGGTCACGGAATATGAAAAAGGGATGGATGATTCTTGGTGCTGTTTCGGCACTGATCTCGGGAATGCTCATATATGAAGGCGCTGTTCTGTTCCTGCGGTATACGGACCGCAGAATGGGACTGCTGATCGCTGTTTCAGGAGCGGCAGTTGCCGTACTGTTTGTGTTCTGTATATTTGAAAGTTTTTCCAGAGGATTCCGGAATAAAAACGGAACTGACGACAGTGCAGGGCGTTCGGAAGAAGATATGGAAGGGATCATAAAGGGACTGCGGACGGAATTCCTTCTTACCTGTGTTTCTTTCGGCTGCGCAGGTGTAGGTGCCCTGCTTTACCGCCTGCGGTTTCATATGATTTTTCAGATATATCTGTATACTCTCCTGTTTGTGGCAGTAGTTCTGATCATAGCGGCAGCAGGTGTATTCAGGCTTATGTCGGGCAGAGTACGGGAGAGGGAATTTCGGGACAGGATTCTTTCCGAAAAAAATGAATGGAAAGAAAAGGGATATGTGTCCTGGAATAAAACTGCCGGAGATCTGTTTCAAATCCTTGCAGAAGGGAAAATGGTGATTCTCCAGACATGGGGAGCCGGCGCCATTCTTCTCGTATGGCTTCTCCTGGACTGCATCCGGACCGGAAGAATGGGCATGGTGCTGGCAGGAGCAGTGATATATATTATACTGAATCTGGCAGTACAGACGGTCTCTCTTTTAAAAGGAGCAAAGCGTGTTTTTGAAGTGCTTGGACAGGGTGATACGAAGACGGTTCTCGGTTTCTTTACAGCGTATTATGAGCAGGCGTCCGGCAGGGTGTTCAGCCTGCCGGCTCAGATGCAGGAATATGCGGTGGCAGCGCTGTGCGATCAGGAGGCATACAGAGAGGCTCTTGATCTTCTGGGAACAATTCGGAGAAAACCGAAGATGGAGGCCTATTTTCAGCAGTATGCGTGGCTTTGCTTTCAGGGAATGGGCGATATGCAGGGATGCAGGTCAGCTTTGGAAAATATGAAAGCATCCATGCGTTATCTGAAGGGAAAAAATCTGGAGGCCGTGCAGCAGCTGGTTCAGCTGTTTCAGAATTATATGGACGGAAACAGCAGTGAACTGATCCGTGCAGCTCAGGATGAGAGCAGAACGGTTCTTCAGAAAAGAACCAGGCAGAGACTGGCAGATTCGGCCATGAAAGAGCAGAAGAATGAACGACAGCTCATAGAAGAAGGAGAAGTATGTGATGACGGAAAACAATGAAAAGAGACTGGAGCGGTTTGAGAAGATGCTTCAGGCTGTGCAGACGGAATATAAAAGGATTGTCCGCCAGCTGGAGGAACTGAAAGAAAAAGGAAAAGTCAGATCTGTTACTTATCAGCAGCTGCTGACAAGGAAACTGACTTATCAGAATATGATTTCCATGTATGAACTGTACGATCTGACAGACCCGGAAGACATAGAAAGGGGAAATTTATGATAAAGCTGCTTGCAGTTGACATGGACGGCACTTGTCTTGACGGGAGGAGCCGTATTACCGATCATACGCTTCTGGCGCTGAGAGAAGCGGCGGGGAAGGGGATTACGGTAGTCCCGGCTACCGGACGCAATCTGTTCTGCCTGCCCCACCGGCTCGCTGAAGGTACTCTGTACAGCGCCCGGTCGGAGGATGACCGGAAAAACGAAGGCCTGTTCCGGTATGTAATTTCTTCCAACGGAGCCAGGGTTACGGATATCCGGGAGAGAAAAACTCTTTTTCAGGCAATGATACCAAAAGAAACTACATTGTCTCTTCTGGAAAGATGCAAGGGACAGCGGCTTGTTACAGCTTCCCATATGAATAACAGATATCTTCTTCAGGGACGGATGGCTGCAGCGGCCGGACGCTTTATATATGGGGAGGACGCGAAAGGGATATACTGCGTCAGAGATATGGCCCGGACAGTGAAAAAGAGTGTTTTTCAGACCGAAGAGCTTCAGTTCTATTTTCTGACAAAACAGTCAAGGCAAAGGCTGAAAGCTATTCTGGAACTTTATCCGGAGCTGTCCGCGGCTTACACGTCCATATATGCGGAGGTTTTCTCGAAGAATGCATCGAAAGGCAGGGCGCTGGAAGCTCTGGCAGGGCATCTGGGAATAACCCGTGAGGAGACTGCATGCATTGGGGACGGAGAAAATGACCTGTCCATGTTTGAAGCATCCGGATTTAATATTGCGATGGGAAATGCGTTTGACGGCCTGAAGAAAAAGGCAGATTATGTAACTGCTTCAAATAACCGGGAGGGAGCAGCGAAGGCAGTGAGAAAGATCCTGGCTGCGCAGCGTCCGGTCCGCCGTTTCGTTTAAAAAGCAGACTGCCGGATCCATGAATGCAGAGTACAGATACATTCCGGATCCGGCAATTCGGATTACATTATTACTGTAAAGATTTTGAAAAGAGATTTATTGTCCGGGCTGCAGAATTGATTTTACATGGCTGATTTCGTCCTGAGTGGCTTTGGCAGCCGGGATATAATAGCTTCGTTCTCTGGCAGCGTCATACATTTTTTCCTGGGACATTTCGCACTGGTTTCTCATCTGTTTTAAGCACTGTTTCAGTTCTTTGTTTTCTGTCTGGGGAATCATATCTCCGAACATCTTAAGCTCTCCGTTAATTCCGACAAGGGCGTCGGATACCATTGTTTTTTCGTCCATTTTTTCACCTCATTACATATTTTTGGGCACAGTTTTTCATATCGGGAAAGTCTGAGGACAAGATGCGTCCTACAGAAATTTCATCAGTTCCTGTTTGTTTTTCATGGCAGAATCTGCCGCGTCCTGAAACAGCTTTTTCAGCTCAGGATCCTGGGTCTGTGAAGCATAGTCTGTCATCTTGCAGTGGGTTGTAGAATAGCCGCCAATCAGGTGGCGCAGGTTCTGCAGATCAAGAATTGAAATTTCTGACATGGTAAAAACCTCCTTGTATAAAGTATATTTCAGAGGCTATTATGTCCCGGAGATCTTCAGTTTATGCACAGAATTACGAAAGATCAGATCATGCGGGATCTGGAAATAAATTCCTGAAAAAGGGCGCGCATTTCCCGGCTGGCACAGTACATACACTCCGGATGCCACTGGACGCCTGCCGCAAAGGGGTGATCTGCGATTTCTATGGCTTCAATCGTTCCGTCCGAAGCGCGGGCGGTTACGGATACCCCTCTGCCGGGGGTATTGACAGCCTGGTGGTGGAAGCTGTTTACAAGGAGAGCCGGTCCCGCGCAGTGCCGGATCAGGCTTCCGCGTTCTGTACGGATCCGATGGCTGACGTCGCTGCGGGACGGGGACTGCTGCATGTGATTGATGGTATTTCCGGGAGCCAGGGACAGATCCTGCCAGATGGTGCCTCCGCATGCTACACTGAGCACCTGCATGCCGCGGCAGATGGCAAGTACCGGTTTCCGTGAGGCCAGTACTCTTTTCATCAGACGGATCTGGAACAGGTCTACGGTGATGCTTGTCTGTCCATTTCCGTTCTGCGGTTCCTGACCAAAGAGCAGAGGCGTGATATCCCCGCCTCCGCAGAAGAGAAAACCGGAACAAAGGGAAACGTACTGATCCAGAAGAGCATCGCTCCGGACCAGGGGAAGAATCAGGGGAAGTCCTCCGGAATACCGGACAGACTGGATATAGGGATTGGCGACAAACTGACGGTTGTCCATAAAACCGCATACAACAATGCCGATAAGTGGCTTCATAATATCCTCCTTTTACCAGGTATATATCAGTACATTAGAATATGATAAAAGAAAGCGGATTATTCATATCCTGTCCGGCAGGGGGGATATAATACAGCAGGGGAAGAGCCGCTCTGCGGTGCCCGGGCAGAATATGAACGGAAAGGTGTGGCAGATTATGAAATGGATTGATATGCACTGCGATACATTAAGCGAAATAATCAGACAGAACAAGGAATTGAAGAGAAATGATCTGTGCGCGGATCTGGAACGGCTCATGCAGGGCGGAGCATACGCCCAGTTTTTTGCCTGTTTTGTCAATGCCGCCCGGTATGGACGGAACAGGGGGCGGACAGATGAGCAAATGGTATGGGACATGGCATATCAGGATGTGCTGGCAATGCTTGGACGGGCGGCGCAGGAACAGAATGACAGATTTAAAATAGCCCTTACATCGGATGTGATTCAGAAGTATTCATGGAAGGAAAAGGCTGAGCCGGATATTCTGTACGGCATACTTACAGTGGAAGAAGGCGGCGTGCTGCGCGGCAGAATGGAGCGGCTTGATGAACTGTATGACAGAGGGGTCCGTCTGATAACGCTGACATGGAACTATGCAAACTGCATCGGAAGCCCGAACAGCAGAAATCCTGCCGTTATGAAAGAAGGACTGACGGAATTCGGGATAAACCTGGTGGAACGTATGAATGAAAAGGGCATGATCATAGATGTATCCCATCTGTCGGACGGCGGCTTCTGGGATTGTATCCGATACAGCAGTGCTCCGGTTGCGGCATCTCATTCCAATGCCAGAACCCTCTGCGGTCATCCGAGAAATCTGAGTGACGAAATGCTTCACGCACTGGGGCAGAAGGGAGGCGTCATAGGGTTGAACTTTTATTCTCCCTTCCTGAGAGATACGGGCAGAGCGGATCTTTCAGATCTTGTGCGTCATATCCGGCATATGGTAAATTGCGCCGGAGAAGATGCAGTGGCTCTTGGAACGGATTTTGACGGATTTGAGAGAGCGGAATGCCCCGCAGGCGTCAGCGGCGTGCTGGATGTTGAAAACCTTTTCTTTTTGCTGAGGCGGTCCGGTTTTACAGAAAGGCAGATCGGGAAGATTGCCGGGGACAATGTAAAACGGATTATAAAGGATACATGGAGAAAATAGAGCTGCCGCAGCTTCAGGAACTTTACAGAATTTCGTAAATCTTAAGATTCTTTTTCAAAAATTCGCTGATATGGAAAGATATAATTTCTCTTTGAAAAGGAGGAAATATACCATGACAGAAGATCAGCGGAGACGGGACAGAAAGCAGTTTTACAGAAGGAGGCGCAGACAGCGCCGGATCAGACTGTTGATCTGCTTCCTTGTACTGGCGATTCCGACGGCTGCAGGGATTGTACTGATAAAGAATCAGTTCGGTGATCAGATAAAACTTGTCGGAATGGGACTGACAAATGAAAAGGTACGGGAGGTAATGAGCCGGTCAGAAGAGTATCCGGATGAGCTGCTGGAACTGCTTGCCGGCAATGAGGAGACAGTTGATTTTGTTCTGAATTATCCGGAGATGAAAGACGCAGCTCCTGCAGAAACAGTGGGAGAAGTGGAGAAAGGGAAAATCCCTCTTCTTCTGCAGTGGGATGAACGCTGGGGGTATGCCGTTTACGGGGACGATATGATAGCTGTTAACGGGTGCGGACCTACGGCCATTTCCATGATAGCGGCAGGCCTGACCGGAGATAATACGATTACTCCTTATAGAGTCGCACAGTTTTCTGCAGAAAACGGATATTATGCAGGGGATTCCGGCACAAGCTGGACCCTGATGACAGATGGCGCGCAGCAGTTCGGAATATATGGAGAAGAGCTGGGGCTGAGTGAAAGTGAAATATATTCTGCTCTGGAAAACGGTCATCCGATTATCTGCAGCATGAAACCGGGTGATTTTACCTCCGCGGGACATTTTATTGTACTGACAGGGACAGAGAATGGAAAAATCCGGGTGAATGATCCGAACAGCCGGATAAGGAGTGAAAAACTGTGGGATTACAGTACGCTGGAGTACCAGATTAATAATCTGTGGGCATATTCTCTTCTTTGATAAACTGAAAGACGGAATGCAGTTACGGTGGTAAATCCTGACTGCATTCCGTCTTTTTGTTTTACGGCGGATTCAGCTTCTGCGCTGATCCTGCTTTTATTTCTGGTTTTCCTTTGCCAGTTCCTGCATCTTCATGGCACGGACCTTAAGCGGCAGACCGAAGAGGGTGATGAATCCATCTGCGTCGTGGTGATCGTACATATCGCCGGTAGTGAAGCTTGCCAGAGATTCGCTGTACAGAGAATAGGGAGAAGTCTCGCCGGCTTTGATAATGTTGCCTTTGTACAGTTTGAATTTCACTTCTCCTGTTACATACTGCTGTGTTACATCCACAAATGCGCGGATTGCCTCGCACAGCGGTGTGAACCATTTTCCTTCATATACAACCTGGGCGAGTTTATTGCCCATCTCTTTTTTTACTTCATATGTAGCGCGGTCAAGGATCAGTTCCTCAAGCTGCTGATGCGCTGCCATCAGGATGGTCCCGCCGGGTGTCTCATATACACCGCGGGATTTCATTCCTACTACACGGTTTTCTACAATGTCAATGATGCCGATTCCGTGTTTCCCGCCCAGTTTGTTCAGTTCCATGATGATCTCAGAAACTTTCATGGCCTTTCCGTTGAGTGTTTTCGGGATTCCGGCTTCAAATGTCATAGTTACATATTCCGGTTCATCCGGCGCTTTCTCCGGGGATACGCTTAAAACAAGCAGATCGTCATAGTTCGGCTCTACGGAGGGATCCTCCAGTTCCAGTCCTTCATGACTGATGTGCCACAGGTTGCGGTCGCGGCTGTAGCTGTGTTTGGTATCAAAAGGCAGGTCAATGCCATGCTTTTTGCAGTATTCAATCTCGTCTTCACGGGACTGCATGGTCCAGATATCTGTCATACGCCACGGCGCGATGATCTTGATATCCGGCGCAAGCGCCTTGATGCCCAGCTCGAAACGGATCTGGTCATTTCCTTTTCCGGTTGCTCCGTGACAGATGGCGACAGCGCCTTCCTTCCGCGCAATTTCCACCAGTTTTTTCGCAATAGCCGGACGCGCCATGGAAGTTCCCAGGAGATACTGGTTTTCATAGACAGCGCCTGCCTTCACACAGGGCATAATGAAATCATCAGCGAATTCATCTACGATATTTTCAATATATAATTTAGATGCTCCGGAAAGTTTTGCTCTCTCGTCAAGTCCGTCCAGCTCTTCTCCCTGTCCGCAGTCGATGCAGCAGCATATAACGTCGTAGCCGAAGTTTTCCTTCAGCCACGGAATAATTGCTGTTGTGTCAAGTCCTCCTGAATATGCCAGAACCACTTTTTCTTTACTCATTTCTGATAGCCTCCTGAATGTATTTTTATTAATTTTGCCATCCGCAGAGACGGATGGCAGTTTTTGCTTGATTTGCTGCTTGTGCAGGCTAAAGATTACTATACACCAGAAGTTATAATTATGCAAGCATAAATTTAATAAAATGAAAAATATGCATATATTCATAAAATAATGCATAAAAATGCAAAAAGGATTTTGGCTGCCCCTTGAATATGCAAAATGCTGTCCTAAATAAGTGACACTGAAAGATAAGAATCTGCAGGAGCGTAAAAAACAGCGCAGGGATTAAATTTAAAAAATGCATAAACAATCTGAAAGCAAAAAAAGTGTTTGAATGTTGCGAAATTGTTTCTTTTGTGGCAAAGAAAAGCAAAATTAAGTTTTTTTTTGTTCAAATTATATAATCAAAAATGCAAGAGGATGCATAAAAAGTGCAAACTTATCAGATAAAAGTCTGGTATAATGAAGATTGTAAGCAGATGTTACCTTTCGGGAAACTGAAGAAAGGTACTTGTTAAAAGGCATGAGGAAAGAGGCTTTGACCTGTCCGATGATGCTGAAAATTAAAAGAAAGGGGGATGCGAGCATGCCAGATATTCGATTGACAAGAATTGACAATCGACTGATTCACGGCCAGGTGGCAACGCAGTGGTGCGGCGTCGTAGGCGCAAACCTTCTGCTCGTTGCAAATGATGAGGTCGCCGGAGATGAATTCCGTCAGGGTCTGATGAATATGGCTGCGCCGTCATATGCGCAGACAAGGTTCTTTACTCTGGAAAAGACCATTAACATCATTCACAGAGCTTCTGCGAATCAGCATATTGCAATTATCTGCGAGTCGCCGCAGGATGTGCTTAAGCTGGTTGAAGGCGGAGTGCCGATCAAAAAAGTAAACATCGGCAATATGCACATGGCTGAGGGCAAACGTCAGGTGGCAACTTCTGTTGCGGTTGACGATGACGATGTTGCAACTTTTAGAAAGCTGCAGGAGCTGGGTGTGGAGCTGGAGATCAAACGTGTTCCGGACACACCGGCAGAAAATATCGAAAAATTATTCAAATAAGTAGAACAGGTTTTATTGGTTAAACAGGAAAGGAGTAGACATGGATATTACAATTATTCAGGCAATTCTGGTCTTTGTGGTTGCTTTTATCATGGGCATCGACCAGTTCAGCTTCTTAGAGTCTCTGTACCAGCCGATCGTTACCTGCCCGATTATCGGAGCGATCCTTGGTAACTTTGAGCTCGGTATCGTGGTCGGCGGAGCTTATCAGCTCATGCAGATCGGAAGTATGCCGATCGGTGGAGCACAGCCGCCAAACGCGATCATGGGAGGAATTATGGCAACTGTATTTGCAGTTTCTCTTAATATGGAAGCAACGGCAGAAGGCGTCGGCGCTGCATTAGGTCTTGCGGTTCCGTTCGCTGTATTCGGACAGTATGCAGTAACACTTACATTTACATTCATGTCCGGTATGATGGCAAAAGCTGATAAATGCGCAGAAAACGCAGACGTAAAGGGTATCCGCAATATCAACTTCCTTGAAATGGGAGTTCTGGGATGTCTCTTCGGTATTCTTGCTGTTGCCGGTCTGTACGGCGGTACAGCTCTTGGCGATGCGCTTCAGAATTTTGCGCGCGACTTCTCATGGGTAATGGCTGGTCTGGACGCAGCAGGCGGCGCTATGAAATTCGTCGGCTTCGCTATTCTGATGAAGGTTATGATGTCCAACGAGATGTGGGGATTCCTTCTGGCTGGTTTCGTTATGGCACTGCTTTGCAGCGCAAATGCGTCAACTTCCGGAGCGACTCTGCTTCTGTGCGCATTCGTTGGTGTTGCAATCGCACTTTATGACTTTACGACACAGACAAAGATCAAACAGAACGCAGGCGCTGGCGCCGGCTATGTAGGAGGTGACCAGGATGGCATATAATATTCCGGATAGATATCAGGATCTGACACCGGCTCCGCAGCTGGATAAGAAGACGTTAAATAAGATGGTTTGGCTGTCCTGTTTCTTGCAGGCATCCTTCAACTATGAGAGAATGCAGTCTTGTGGATGGCTCTGGGGTATTCTCCCGGGTCTTCAGAAAATACATACAAACAAGGAAGACCTGAAAGCTTCTATGGCGCACAATCTGGATTTCCTGAACACTCACCCGTTCCTTGTAACATTTGTAATGGGTATTGTTCTTTCACTTGAGCAGAATAAAGCTGATACAAAGACGATCCGTTCCGTACGTATTTCCGCGGCTGGTCCTCTTGGCGGTATCGGCGATGCTCTGTTCTGGCTGACACTTGTTCCGATTACAGCAGGTCTGACTGCGAATATGGCTATGGAAGGCCAGATTATCGGAGCAATTCTGTTCCTGCTTATTTTCAATGTAGTTCAGTTTATCATTCGCTTCGGTCTGATGTACTGGTCTTACGGATTGGGAACAAAAGCAGTTACTCTGCTGACAGCAAATGCAAAAGAGTTCACACGTGCGGCAAGTATTCTTGGTATTTTTGTAGTCGGCGGTCTGATTGCAAACTATGGATCAACAACTGTACGTCTGATTGTCGGTGAGACTCAGATTAATATTCAGAGTCTGCTGGACGGCGTGCTGCCGAAACTGATTCCGCTTCTGATCACACTTGGCATTTATGCTCTGATTAAGAAGGGCTGGACACCGGTCAGATGTATCGTTCTCATCCTTGTAGTTGGTATCGTAGGCTGCGCATTCGGCATCTGGTCAGGTAACTCTCAGGTTACAGACGAAAATGGAAACGCGCTTCTTGGCGGATATACTCCTCTTGTAGAGTGGTATGAGTATCCCGAACCTGCTCCGGCAGAAAAGACTGGTCAGGAAGCCTGGGATGCTGTGAACGCAGTAGTTGAATCACTGCAGGAGGCTGGCATTGATGTAAGTATGCCCGAATAGGCTGTATTGAACAATGCAAGTGGGAAGACTGCGTATGCAGGCTTTTCTGAAATAAATTAAACCGGCTTACGGGCCGCGGGAAAGTGAGGGGAGGGATTTTAATCCCCCCCTCCTATTATTCTACAAAGAAATCAGGTGGCTGTTTGAGTACGATAACAATTTCTATTGCAGTGGCAGCGCTTGCGGGATACCTGATCTTTCAGGGCATAAAGAATTTTCAGCTGCGCAGCATGAACACAGGACTTAAGAACCGGGACAGTGATTTGGTCGCCCGGGTGGCAGATATGGGAATATCCCGGAAAATTCTTGGCGAATATATCTGCGATTTATATAAACTGAGGGTTTATTATTTAACGAAGGAAGAGGACAAGTTTGAGAAGATACTTCGTCATATGATTGATACAAAATATTCCCGGGCAGATGACAAGGAGAGCTTTCTGGAAACATATTTTCATACGTTTCTGCTGAAGGAAAACAGGAAATATGCAGACTGGCTTCTTGAAGAGATCAGAAAAACCGGGAACGAAAAATTCATTCATTACAATGAAGAATGTTATGAAGTGATGCTGAATAAAAGAAGCGATCTGATTGATACCATGGTAGAGGATGTGAATTCCAAGCGTTATTATGGTTTTGCGCTTGGCGCGATACTGTTTATGGTTGCAAAACAGTATTCCTATCTGGGGGATGATGAAAATGCACTTCTGTATATGCAGAGTGCCAAAGCGTGTCTTCATCCCAAGGCTGTTTATATGCCCGTTGTAGACAAATATCTCAGGGAAGCAGAAACGTGAGAAATATTCGGGTGCACGGGTACTGAACGTGTTTTAGAACAGGAGAGAGATTATGATTGGATTATTAGTTACAGGACATGCAAATTTTGGTTCCGGTATAACAAGTTCCGTGAATCTGATTGCAGGAGAGCAGGAAGCATACCGTTATGTTGATTTCCTGCCGATATACAGTACAGAAGATCTGACTCGGGAGATAATGAAGGCGCTGGAAGAATTAAAGGACTGTGAAGGCATAATAATTTTTACGGACTTAATGGGCGGAACTCCGTTTAATGTTTCAGCACAGATCGGACATGGAAAAGATAACATCCGTATTGTTGCGGGTACAAATCTGCCCATGCTTGTGGAGATTGTAATGTCACGCAAGTTTATGGATGATCTGGACGGGCTTGTGGATTCTGTTCTCGATACAGGCAGGGAACAGATTATGAAATACGAATTCAAGCAGGTAGTACAGGAAGAGTCAGAGGACGGTATCTAAGGATATCTGCATATTTATAGAACGATTTGGCGGCCCGGGCGCTCCGGGCAGAGTTTGAGAAAGGGGAAAAGAGGCATGAGTACGATTTTTGGTATTACACCGGAAAAGATGCAGGAGACATCTTCGACATTTACAGTCAGTGAAATTTATCAGCAGCCTGCCACATGGGAGAAAACCTGCAGGCAGATTGAGGAGCATAAAGAGGAAATTCAGAAGTTTATTGATCAGGTGATTACACAGGATGATTTTGATGTGATTCTGACAGGAGCAGGCACCAGCGAATTTGTAGGCAACGCGCTGTTTCCGCATCTGACCGGTCTTCTGAATTATAAAGTAAAATCCTATGGGACGACAGATATTGTTGCCACACCGGAAGCATATCTGTCACGTACAAAGCCCACACTTCTGATCAGTTTCGGACGGTCGGGGAATTCGCCGGAATCTGTGGGGGCTATTGATGCGGCAGAGAGCGTATGTGATCATGTATATCACCTCTTTGTGACCTGTAATAAAAACGGAGCTTTATCAAAACGCGCGGATACAACAGATAACTGCTATGCGATCAATCTGACGGAAGAGACACATGATCAGAGTTTTGCCATGACATCCAGCTTTTCCAATATGTATCTGGCAACCTATCTGTGTTTCCACCTGAATGAGCTGGATGATGTTCTTGCGAAAGTACGTAAAATCGCAGCGGCAGGACAGGATTTTCTGGACAGCAAATATGAAATTGCACAGAAAATTGTCGCTGATTATGATTTTAAACGCATCGTTTATCTTGGAAGCAATACTTTGAAAGGAACTTCCCAGGAATCAGCTCTCAAGATGCTGGAGCTCACTGCGGGAAAAGTTGTGACCATGTATGATACCCCCCTTGGTTTCCGCCATGGTCCGAAATCAATTATCGATGACACTACAATTACAGTTGTCTATCTGAGTGATGATCCATACACAAGACAGTACGAGGTGGATCTGATTAAAGAGATGAGCGGGCAGCGCAAAGGAAATAAGATCGTTGCTGTAATGAACCGCCAGGATGACGCAGTGGCTGAACTGGTAGATTATACCATTGTATACGGCCTGGATGAAGAGTATGAAAATGTCCTGCTTGGTCTGGACTACATTCTGTTTGCCCAGACACTTGCAGTGCTGAAATCTCTGTCCATGTCCATTACACCAGACAATCCGTGTCCGACAGGAGAGGTAAACAGGGTAGTTAAAGGAGTTACTCTTTACCCGTATACAAGAAAATAAAACGACTGAAAAACAGTGAACATGGTTTGCCCTGCGGCAAGCCATGTTCTGGCAAGGAGGATAAATAAGAGTATGAATCAGGTGACTGTCATTATATGGAGCTGTGTTACAGTAGGTGTTCTGATTGGTATATGCGCAATTGTACTGGCTATTATATCGGCGAAGAACATGAAAAAGAACCGGGAGTCTATGAGAAATCTGCAGGAAGGAATCAAAGTCGGAGCAAGGATTCTTTTTGCGGGAGGAATTTTCGGCAAGATTGTAAGAATTAAAAATGATGTGATTGATGTGGAAATTAGCAAGAATACTGTGATACAGATATCCAGATACAGCATTCAGGATGTGATCACTGATTAAATCAAGGCAGAAATATTTTATTCCGTTCCTCTGCATGAAATCCGGCATGAAGGGGAACGGAATGGAATTTACACCTGAAATCCGGGCCGTTAATTTCCGGAGACGGAACTGCTTTGGCGTGAACTCTGATTTTCAGAGATTTTCCTGGCATAGGCGCTGGGAGTTGTATTAAAGTACTTTTTGAACAGTCTTGAAAAATAGTGAATCGAACTGAATCCCAGCATATATGCGATCTCGCTGATCGTATACTGGTTTTCACGGATCAGTTCCTTGCTTTTCTGAAGTTTGATATTCAGAAGATAATTTTTCGGTGAACTGTTCAGGTGTGTTTTGAACAGAGCCTGCAGGGAAGAACGTGAGATAAAGAATTCGTGGCAGATTTCTTCAATAGTAATGGGTTCGGTTATATGCTTGTTCATATATGCCAGTATTTCAGACAGAAGATCATTCATAGGAAGTTTTGCTTCTGAAAGCAGTGTTTCATGGCTGATTTTTTCATAAAACTGCATAAGAAGCAGAAGCGCTTCCTGAAGATAGCAGACCATAAGCGTCCTGGTATAATAAGAATTCGCAAAACTTTCAATAAGAAGTTTCCAGAGGATCTGCTGCAGTTCACTGGTACAGTGAAACGGACGATTGAGAATATGAAGCGGTTTGCGCTGGTTGATATCAAAAACAGTAGTCAGGTAAGAACAGGATGCGTCAATATTTATATCTGCTTTTTCACTGTGATACAAAATCAGATCATGGGACTGAAGCGCAAAGGTTCCCGCTGACAGAGAAACCGTGAGACTCCCTTCATAGACATAAAGCATTTCATAAGATTTATGGGACATTTTTGTGAGACGGCAGTGTTCGGCCTGATTGGTAAACCAGCAGTCCAGAATCCGGCGCACATGGAAAGGCGCGGACACCGGCTGATATGTATAGGGAACCGAAAGATCAGCCGACTGGCCAGGAATCTCCCGCGGCGTAATGATATACCATACAAGAGGTGTGGAAAGAGGAATCAGATTGAAATAAGTATTCGGTTTCAGTCTCAGATTGTTTCTGACTGCAAATGTCTTCACATCATCCATATCCGGTGAGCTGGCGATCAGGAGTCGGGAGAGTCCGGGAGGACACTCGATGCATACTTCACATGGAAAAACAAACAGATCCGTTATTTTGGGAGAAGATGATGTGATTTCCCGGCGTGTCAGATTAAGTTTTGCAATGTCAACCGGTTCAGTGTAGATTGAACCAAATGGTTCAAAACTGTTGTGATTCGTTTGATTTATCATATTCAGTTCCCCCGTATTTTGCAGACAAATAGTATTGTTTGTACATTTAGAATTATATTATAAATTTGTGCAAAAGGCAAGGTATAAGAACGTGGTTTTGCCAGTCTGAAGCCGCGTTGTAAAAAAGGAGGCAGGGTAATGATTATTCAGAGCAGAAAAGTTTGGTTCGCAGATCAGTTTGTTGAAGCACAGATTGAAATTGAGGACGGAAAAATTGTAAACATATATAATTACATGGAAAAACCGGTGGATTGTGATTATGGCAGCAACTGGATCCTTCCGGGGTTTATCGATCTGCACTGTCATGGCGCATACGGATTTGATACCAATGATGCTGAAGAGGAAGGGCTGAGAAACTGGGTGCGGAACATTGTGAACGAAGGGGTGACCGCGCTTCTTCCGACTACGATTACGCAGAGTGAAGAAGTCCTGACAAATGCGCTGAAAAATGTTGCCAGGGTGGTAAGAGAAGGGTATACTGGAGCCGAGATCCTTGGTATTCATTTTGAAGGCCCTTATCTGGATATGAAGTATAAAGGCGCCCAGCCGGAACAATATATCAGAAAACCGTCTGTAGAGCAGTTTAAGAAATATCAGGAAGCGGCGGACGGGCTGATTAAGTATATTACAATGGCAACGGAGGCAGATGAGGATTTCGCGCTGACCCGTTACTGCGCGGAGCATGGAGTAGTGGTAAGTATCGGACATTCTGCCGCGACAAGCCAGGAAGCCGTTCAGGCGTTTGCGCACGGCGCCAGATCTATGACACATGTATACAATGGGATGACACCGTTTAATCACCGTGCAAACGGGCTGGTGGGGGCTGCGTACCGTATGAAGAGTATGTACGGTGAGATTATCTGTGACGGCAATCATTCCACACCGGCCGCGCTGCACCAGTTTTTTGAGGCAAAAGGCCCTCATTACGGAATGATGGTCAGTGACGCGCTTATGGCAAAAGGCTCCCCGGCAGGTTCCAGATTCATATTCGGCGGAAATGAGATAGAAATCTATCCGGACGGAAGCGCGCATCTGACTTCTACGAAGGGACTGGCCGGATCCACGCTTCATATCAATGAGGGGCTCCGGATTCTGATTGAGGAAGCGCTTGTGCCTGTTGACACGGCGATTAATTCCTGTACAAAGAATCCGGCGGCGTGCCTGCGGGTGGACGACAGAAAGGGATCAATTAAAGTTGGCATGGATGCGGATCTTGCAGTTCTCAACCGGGAGTATCAGGTGCTGCAGACATACTGTATGGGCAGACCAATGCTGAATGGACAGACAGACTAAAACGAAAGACGTGGAAAGAAAAATGAGCAAAAAAAACAAAACAAAACCAGTAGAGAAAATCCGCCTTTCCGGCAGAAATATTTATACAGATAAGAAAGGACGTACCATATATTACGATTTTGTAACCAGACAAGGCTATCTGGTAGATAAAAAGAACGAGAATTCAGCGCAGTTTTATAAAAATCGTCTGGTTGTTATCCTGTTTGCTGCAATTTTATTTGCAGGTACATTTCTGACCTGGATACAGGCGGTTGTCGCATGGGCAGTTATGATGGCTGTGGCAGAAGTTATGTTTCGCCGTTCGTTTCTGAAAAAGCTGGAAAAAGTTACAGATGTGGACTTTGAAAAACGTGTCTCAGCGCTTCAGTATACTATGGAGAACAAAGAAAAGGGCAGGATTATCCTGCTGGCTGTTCTGTATCTTGCGCTTGCCGTACTGGTTGTACTGAATGCTTATATGGAGAAGTATTCTCTGGAACTGCTGATTCTGAGCGGCGGCATTGCTCTGGTAGGGGTATATTTTTCTGCGCTCCACTTTGTGGCGCTGATAAAACTGCATCTGGACAGAGAAAAAAATCAGCCGGCAAAACCTGGCATATCCCAGGCATTACAGAAAAAACAGAAGGAAAGATAAAGAAAAGCTGAAAAGAAACAGCAGAGCTTCCTCACGCCGGTCATAAAAATATGACCCTAACAAAAGGAAACTCTGCTGTTTTTCTGTAATCCGGAGGGGACTGCGAATCTGTCCTGTCGGGCTGAAGCATATGCCTGTCCGGTAAATTCCGGGATTAAGCGCGTCCTTCAGAGCCGCATACACTGATTTTTTCTTTTACCAGTGCTACTACGTTTTCGATTCCCTCTTTTCCATATTTCTTCGGATCAAATACATCCGGGTTTTCACCGAGATATTTCTTTACCCCGTTGCTGAATGCGATACGCAGTTCTGTAGCAAAATTGACCTTACAGATACCAAGAGTAATGGATTCACGGACAGCATCATCCGGGACTCCGGATGCTCCGTGGAGCACAAGGGGAATGGAAACAACTTCGCGGATCGCGCTTAAGCGGTCAAAGTCAAGTTTCGGAATTCCTTTGTACAGACCGTGGGCTGTTCCAATGGCTACTGCCAGAGAATTTACCTGTGTGCGCTCTGCGAATTCCTTAGCCTGCTGAGGATCTGTATACGGTGAATCATCAGCCGCCTCCAGATCATCCTCTTTTCCGCCGACTTTGCCAAGTTCGGCTTCTACGCTGATGGCAGAAGGCGCGCACGCATCTACTACCCGGCGGGTAAGTGTGATATTATCCTCAAAAGATTCATGTGATCCATCGATCATAACGGAAGTGTAACCTGTGCGCAGAGCCTGCATTGCCAGCTCAAAGCTGTCGCCGTGATCCAGATGCATGGCAACCGGTACAGATGCCCTTGCTGCAGCGGTTCTGACCATCGCAAGATAGTAGTCCAGTCCTGCATATTTTATTGTAGAAGGGGTTGTCTGCATGATAACCGGGGCTTTCATTTCCTCAGCTGCTCTGAGAACTGCCATTACCATTTCCATGTTCTCTACATTGAAGGCGCCGACAGCGTAGTGGCCTTCCTGTGCTTTTAAAAGCATTTCATTTGTTGTAACTAATGCCATAGAAATAACCTCTCTTCTTTGTGTTTTCTTTCCTCAGTATAGCACAGAACATCAGCATCTGTCCTTTCATTTTTTACTTTCCTAAAAAATGCAAATGTTTGTTTAATAAATCCAACGTATGCTTTTTTTTATCGTGATAGGATGAAAACAAAAAGGGGGAATTACTGATGCGTCAGAATCCACTGAAAAAAATTGTAGAGCTGCAGAAACAGGGAAAAAGTGTGGGAATTTATTCTGTATGCAGCGCAAACGGGTATGTAATTGAAGCGGCACTGAAAAGAGGGCTCTCGGACGGCTCCTGTGTACTGATTGAAAGTACGGCAAATCAGTGTGATCAGAACGGCGGATATACAGGCATGAAGCCGGCTGATTTCAAAAAATTTGTTCTGGATATTGCCGACCGGAACGGATTTGACCGGAACCGGGTCTTCTTAGGCGGAGATCATCTGGGACCGCTGACTTTTGCCGGCAAGGATGAGCCGGAAGCAATGGCAGACGCGGAGGAACTGATCCGCCATTATGTAGGCGCAGGATTCACGAAGATTCATATTGATACAAGTATGAAGGTAAACAGCGACGCCCCGGACATCCGTCTTTCAGACGAGATTATTGCAGGGCGGGGAGCGCGTCTGGCGCAGGTCGCGGAGGATACATACCGGCAGGTTCTGGAGAAAGACCCGGATGCTGTACCGCCTGTATATATTATAGGAAGTGAAGTTCCGATTCCGGGCGGCGCTGTAGGCAGTGAAGATAACGGCGTACAGGTTACGAAGGTGGAAGATTTTAAAAACACAGTAGCGGCATTTGAGAAAGCCTTCCGTGACGCGGGACTGGGACAGGATGTATGGGACCGTGTGATCGGCGTTGTAGTTCAGCCCGGTGTGGAGGAAAAAGACAGCGGATGCACAGAGTATGACCGGGAAAAAGCAAAAGATCTGATGGCATCTATCAAAGAATTTCCCGGTCTTGTTTTTGAGGGACATTCTACAGATTACCAGACAAAAATCAAGCTGCGCGAGCTTGTAGAAGATGGCGTGGGCATCCTGAAAGTAGGGCCGGGGCTTACATTTGCCATGAGGGAGGCTATGTTCGCACTGGAAAACATTGAGAAGGAGCTTCTTTTCGGAACAAATACCGAGCCCAGTAAATTTGCGGAGACGCTGGATGCAGAGATGCTGAAAAATGACAGAAACTGGAGAAAGCATTATCAGGGAACGGAACTGGAACTGCGCCTGAAGAGAAAATATTCCTTCTCGGACCGCTGCAGATATTATATGCCGGTGCCGGAAGTTGAAAAAGCGGCAGAACGTCTGCTCTCCAATCTGCGGACAACCGGAATTCCGCTGAATCTTCTGAGTCAGTTTATGCCGATTCAGTACACGAAGGTCCGGGAAGGGCTTCTTGAGAACGAGCCGGAAGCGCTGATTGAGGACCGGATTACAAACACGATAGACGAGTATCTGTATGCAACCCATCAGCGGGAAATAATGTGACAATGTTACAGTTCTTCCGGACAAAAGATGTTATACTGCAGAAAACGTTCCGAAAAAATGAAGGAAGGTAAGAAAAAACAGAACAGGAGATTGACTGAATGGGATTTACAGTAGAAACCGGAATATCGGCAGCAGCAGTTTTTGTACAGGGGCTGTTAAGTTTTTTCTCACCATGCGTGCTGCCGCTTGTACCTTTGTATCTGGGATATCTGGCCGGAGGACTGAATGTGGCGGCAGAAGCCGGAAGTAAGGAAGGGCAGATGGCCGGAACGGCAGAAAAGCATGGAGAAAGAGGAAACCGGCTTCGCCTGTTTCTGAGAGTTTTCTGTTTTACGCTGGGCATCAGCGGGGCATTTTTTGTGCTTGGACTGGGCGCGTCGGCGGCAGGCAGTTTCTTCCGGGAACAGCGGATGCTCTTTGCGCGGATCGGCGGTATTCTGATTATTCTGTTCGGACTGTACCAGCTGGGATTATTTGGAAGTTCCAGACTGCTGGGAAAGGAGCATCGGATTCCTTTGCGGCTGGAAAAGATGACCATGTCTCCGGTCACGGCGCTGATTATGGGATTTACCTTCAGTTTTGCCTGGACGCCCTGTGTAGGGCCCGCGCTGACAAGCGTGCTTCTTATGGCTGGAAGCGCTCAGACAAGTTTAAAAGGTTTTGTGCTGATCGGTGTGTATACCCTGGGATTTATTCTTCCGTTTCTTGCAGCGGGAATCTTTACGGCACAGCTGCTGGGCTTTTTCAGGAAGCACATGAAAGTGGTGCGGTATACCGTGAAAATCGGGGGAGTGATTCTGATTCTTATGGGTGTCCTTATGTTTACAGGAAAGATGAATGATATTACCGGGTATCTGTCAATGTTCCAGAGCGGCGCGGAGGTTCAGGATGATCAGTCCGGCTCCGGGGAAAATAACGGGAAAGACGGCGGCCCGGCGGCGGAGGAGCAGGGGGAAAAGGATGACGGCAGCGAAGCCGGGAATGAAGACGCGTCTGCCGGGAATGAAACCGCAGGCAGCAACGGTTCCGGAGAAGCCGGGAATGGTGAAAGTGCTTCAGAAATCCTTGCGCCAGGTTATGATCTTGAACTGGCAGATCAGTTCGGGGAAGTCCACACTTTGTCAGAGTATAAGGGAAAAGTGATTTTTCTGAATTTCTGGGCGACCTGGTGCGGCCCCTGCAGAAATGAGATGCCGGATATTCAGAAGCTTTATGAAGAGTATTCCGCGCAGGGAGAAGACGCGGAAGTCGTGATTCTGGGAATTGCCGGCCCGGGAATCGGGCAGGAAGGAACCCGGGAGGAAATCACGGAGTTTATGGAGGAGAACGGATATACCTATCCTGTACTTATGGACGAAACGGGAGAAATGTTCAGCCAGTATGGGATTTCAGCCTTTCCGACCACATTTATGATCGACAGGAATGGAAATGTATACGGCTATGTTCCCGGGCAGATGACGGAAGATATTATGCGGAGCATTATCGAACAGACTCTGAACGGGCAGTAAAAGATCGGAAAAAGGAACCGGGAAACAGAACAGGAAAAGAAAAAAGAGTCTGCCCCCCTGTAAAGAGAAATATCTGCCGGAATGCCGGAAATGCGGCTGCAGCCCGGCTCTGACAGATATTTCTTTTTTTATGCAGATCTGTATTAAGCAGGTGGATCGGATTTTTTTATAGAGCCAAAGCACAGCCCTACCGTCAGCCCGAAGCACAGCCCGAAACATAGTCCGGTTCCGCTGCTGCCGGATAGGGTATCAAATGAAATTCCCAGCGCGCATCCCAGACATAAGCCAAGCGCAAGACCCGTGCCCAGGCGGTTCTGCTCGTTCTGCCACTTCAGTGCTTCCTGTTCCAGTTCCTTCATATATTCTTCCTTCCCGTCGCAGTAGCCGCCGTTGTCGCAGGAAAATTCTGCGGCGAGTTTCTTTTTCAGGAAGCCGTATTCTTCTGCTTTGGCCGGGTGGGCGGCAAGGTAATCCCTTACAGCCAGGTGCCGCTGAATGTCTGTCTGATTACTCAGTTCAAAAATATGGATATGGTGGGTGCGGTTATCGCCTCCTTTGGTAAAGAAGCGCCTGCCTGGAATGCCGAATTCACCTCTGCAATCATAACCAAGGGCTTCAAATTCTTTATTATGTGCGTCAACCAGAGATATATCCCTGACGACAGGCATGATGTCAATAATCGGTTTGGCAGGCATGCCTTTTACTGATGTACTGCCGATGTGGTAAACAGCCTTGCAGTTTTTACCAAGTATGGAACGGATTTTCTTTGCTTCGCGTTTATACATGTCTGCCCACTCCGGGCGGTAGTCGATGACTTCTATTTTTCTTGCCATGGTCTGTTCCTCCTGAGAGATTGCTTATATATAGTATAAATAGAAACGGCAGGAAAGACAATCTTCTTACAGAAAAGCTGATGGGAGAAGAGCTGTACATAATTGCTTGTCCGAATAGACAGATGCAAAACTAATACTTCCCGAAAGAATATCCGCTGTGCTATAATGGGCGGGAAGGCGGTGGAACATGGTTACAATAGAAAATGACTGTTTTTCCATTTCTCAGATCTGTGAATCCGGTCAGTGCTTTCGTCTGGATCCGGTGTCGGAAAACATTTATGAACTTATCGCGGTAGACCGGTATCTGAAAATTGAAATACAGCGTGGAGAGGGCGGACAGGAAAAAACAGTTTTCTCCTGCACGCAGGAAGAATCCGGCAGGTTCTGGATGCTCACTATGCGGACGGATTCCCATTTGACCGTTATAAAGGCTGTGCAGGTGTAATGCAGCAGTATATTTTTTATTACGATTTGAAGGGAGGAAAAAAATGAAAGTTTTAGTAGTCGTTGATATGCAGAATGATTTTATTGACGGCTCCCTTGGTACGAAAGAGGCACAGGCAATCGTACCCGGAGTGGCTGAAAAAATCAGAAATTTTGAAGGCAGAGTAATTGCTACAAGGGATACACATGGAACGGATTATCTGAACAGCGCGGAGGGAAAACAGCTTCCGGTGGTTCACTGTGTGAAGGATACGGAAGGCTGGCAGATACGGACTGAAGTGGAAGAAGCAGTCCGGGAAAAAGAGGACAGCATAATCCTGGACAAACCGACTTTCGGAAGTGTGGAACTGGGAGAATATATGAGGCGGCTTGACCAGACAGAAGATCCGGTGGAAGAGATTACTCTGATCGGTCTTTGCACAGATATCTGTGTGATTTCAAACGCGCTTCTTCTGAAAGCATATCTTCCGGAAGTGCCTGTCCGGGTGGAGGCTTCCTGCTGCGCGGGGGTGACGCCGGAAAGCCATGAGCAGGCGCTCGGAGCTATGCGGATGTGTCAGATTACTGTGATATAAAAAGGAATCTGGCTGTTTGCAGATAGGGGAGGGAAATATACGAGAATGATTTATAGGGAGTGCGCAATAGTCGGCGCGGCAGTTACTTTGCTGATTTCAGTGAGTTATATTATTATGGGAAAAGAGAGGCGCCGGTTCCTTCAGACAGAGTTTTTTCTGGGTTTTTTGGCCATCTGCTATTGGCTGATCTGGCAGATGGAAAATGACTATGATTTCTGGTATTCTGATATTGGAAATGTGCCGGATGGGGTATGGTATTTGATTTTTATCTTTTTAATTCCTCTCCTTGCGGCAGGCCTGGCCTGGCTTGTTTATTTTGCTGTACACAGATTTCTTACCGGGAGACGGCGGGAAATAGTGGCCGGGGCATCCTATGCGGCAGTAATTCTGATTCTGTTTTTAATGTCGGATACGATTTACAGTAGAATTTATGACATAGCGAGAACATTATGGTATGAAAGGCTGGCAGAGAAGGAACTGGAGTTAATTCCGGGCAGAGGAAGCGAAAAAGAATTTTCTTATCTGATTCCCGTATCAGATGGGATGGAAGGAATCGGATTTTTGAATGAATACGGAGAAGAAGTTCTGCAGTGCCAGTTTGACAGGTATGGACCGGCAGACCATTTTGACAGTGGATTCCGCATGGCGGTTGAGAGGCATGTCTGGCTGGGGGAACATAAAGAAGACTGGAGACACTATATCGTAGATGAAAACGGCAGACAGATAGGGGATCAGTATTACAGTGACATTCTTGCTTTCTCAGTAGAAAACAATATGATTCTTGCCCGGTCGGCTTCCAATTATAAATATGGCGCTGTGGACGGAGACGGCAATGAAATAATTCCATTTGAATATGAATACGATCAAATCTGGAAAGAGGCGGGAATTGATCAGGAACAGCAAAGTCTGCCGGAGCCCGAACTGGAAAAAGACGGCCTTCATATCGAAGAGAATGAAGAAGAGATTCCATATGTGTCAGATGATGAAGGAAATATTATTATCCCTGCAGAATATGAGCAGGATCAGTATTATGAGTATAATAGAGATATCTGGTTCGCGGAAAATGGAAGTCCGTATATTTTTGTTGATTCATCTGTTATTGATGATTCAACAATCGCTTTTGTTACAACGCTGTATGATTATAAGGGAAACGCGGTGGCATCTTCAGGAGACGGAGATATTCACGCGGAAAGTGAGAACGGCTGGATATATATACGGGATGACGACACGGGAAAAATTGTTTATGTAGATGAAAATATGAAAACTGTTCTGGATCTGGGCGCAAAATATGAATACGCGTACGGCGCGATATGCGTTGATTAAAACAGAAAAGCCAGGTAAACTGTGGCAGTAATGCATTTATTTAAAATAGATTTCTGTTTAAGGAGGAGCTTATTATGGAGAATTTTACTTATTACACACCTACGAAAGTTGTATTTGGGAAAGAGACAGAGAAGCAGACCGGAGACCTGGTAAAGGAGCAGGGATGCAGGAAGGTTCTTGTTCACTATGGAAGCGGAAGTGTAAAGAGAACCGGGCTTCTGGACCGGATTTATGCGTCTCTTGACGAGGCGGGCATTTCTTATGTGTCTCTGGGAGGAGTTGTGCCGAACCCCAGACTTTCCCTGATCTATCAGGGGATAGATCTGTGCCGGAAGGAAGGCGTGGATTTTATTCTGGCTGTAGGAGGCGGCAGTGTAATAGATTCTGCCAAAGCTATCGGATACGGTGTGGCTGACGAGGAGCAGGGAGACGTATGGGATTTTTATGAGAAGATAAGAGAACCGAAAGCATGTCTTCCGGTGGGAGTTGTTCTTACGATTTCCGCGGCAGGATCCGAAATGAGTAATTCTTCTGTAATTACCAATGAGAAGGGATGGCTGAAGCGGGGATGTAATTACGATATCTGCCGGGCAAAATTCGCGGTTATGAATCCGGAGATCACCATGACTCTGCCGAAGTATCAGACAGCCTGCGGATGCACGGATATTATGATGCATACAATGGAACGGTATTTCAACCAGTCCGGCAATATGGAGCTGACAGACGGAATCAGCGAACATCTGCTGCGCACCGTTATGAATAATGCCAGAATCCTTATGACTGAGCCGGACAACTATCAGGCACGGGCGGAAGTGATGTGGGCAGGAAGCCTGTCCCATAACGGCCTGACCGGATGCGGAACAGACGGCGGAGACTGGGCATGCCATCAGCTGGAGCATGAGCTGGGCGGTATGTTTGATGTGGCTCACGGCGCCGGACTTGCGGCTGTCTGGGGAAGCTGGGCAAGATATGTGATGGATGCCAGACCGGAGCGCTTCGCGAAGTTCGCGGTAAATGTAATGGGCGTGGAACCCGGTGAAGATGATATGGCGACGGCTCTCAGAGGTGTGGAAAAGATGGAAGAGTTCTACCGCCAGATTGAGATGCCGGTGTGCATCAGCGATATGGACATTGATCTTACAGAAGAGCAGATGAGAGAACTGGCGGAGAAATGCAGTCATTTCGGAAAACGTACTGTGGGCTGTGTGAAGAAACTGGATAAGGAAGATATGTATCAGATTTACAGAAAGGCGAGATAAATATGGAAGCAACATTAAAAGATCTGAAAGAGAGAAGAAGCATCCGCGCCTATAAGCCGGAACAGATCAAAGAGGAAGAACTGCAGAAGATTCTGGAGGCAGGGACATACGCGCCTACCGGAATGGGAAAACAGTCTCCGAAGATTGTGGTTGTACAGGATAAGGAAACAAGAGATTATCTGTCGGAACTGAATGCAAAATACTTTCCCGGAGGCGGCGGATCGGATCCGTTTTACGGCGCGCCGACTGTTCTGGTAGTACTCGCCGACAGAGAGCGCCCTACCTGTGTGGAGGACGGCTCTCTTGTGCTGGGAAATCTGATGAACGTGGCATACGCATTAGGCGTGGGTTCCTGCTGGATTCACAGGGCCAGAGAAGTGTTTGATTCGGAGGAAGGCAGAGCGCTGTTAAAGAAATGGGGCATTGAAGGCGATTATATCGGTGTGGGCCACTGCATTCTGGGCTATCCGGCAGACGGGGCGGTTCCGGAGGCAAAGCCGAGAAAAGAAGATTATATCGTCTATGTGAGATAGAAACTGTGAGGTGGAAACGTGAAAGGCTTTCTTTTTGTAGGACTTGGCGGGGCCCTGGGCGCGGTGCTCCGCTATGCCATCAGTCTTTTCCCTTATAAGGGAACGTTCCCTGTACTTACCTTTATTACAAATGTACTGGGCGCCCTGCTTATCGGCTATATCGCAGGGGCGGCGGCGCGCCGGGGACTTTCCCGGAATCTGGTCTTATTCCTGAAAACAGGGGTGTGCGGCGGATTTACCACATTTTCCACATTTTCTCTGGAAGCATACAGTCTGTTTGACGGGCGCCATTATATTACAGCAGTTCTTTATATGATATTAAGTATGCTGTGCTGTCTGGCAGGTGTGGCTGCCGGTCTGTACATGGCAGAACGTATCGGATAAAATTTATCATTTATAAAAGAATATATCAGTCTGCCGCCGGAGACGATAACAGTATTCCGGGGAAAACGGGATGCAGAGGTATGCGTTTCCTTACTGATGTACTCCACATGCAACACAGATTGCGATTGACTAACTCTGCATCGTTTCCCTAAAATGTAAAAAAGGAGGGATTCTATGCAGGCGTTGTCAAAGGCAAAAGCAGGAGAAAACTATACGATCAAGTGGATGTTCGGCCTGCCGGATGTGCTGGAATTTCTGCGAAATCGTCATGTGGAGGAAGGAAGTACGATTCAGGTTGTCCGGAACAGCGGCGAATTTGTTATTATCAGTGTGGAAGGACACAGGTATGTTCTGGGAGACGGAATAGCGGACCGTATTCAGGTGTAGATTTGAATTTGTCGGGGACGTGGGACTGGAGAAAAGATCCGAAAACATCCGGATACAATGGAATGAAAATCGTATTCCGGAAAAAGTGGAGTGGGAATCCAGCTCCGTTCCATAACCTGGTAAAACTAAAA
>DXIU01000125.1 GCA_019112765.1 Candidatus Mediterraneibacter norwichensis
TCGATTCCGGTTCTGGGCATTTTTCTCTGCAATAAATCACAGAGAATTGGAGAGAATAAAACTGAATAAGGGCGTGTAGCTCAGGTGGTAGAGCACTTGACTTTTAATCAAGTTGTCCGGGGTTCGAATCCCCGCACGCTCACTATATCATAAGAACCGGAGAGAACGAAGTCTCTTCGGTTTTTTGATGCATTCAGAAGTCAGACCTTTCCGGCCGAAATATAAAAAGCCGGAAGCGCAGGCATCCGACTGAGAAAAGAGGAAATATATATAAAAAAGCATTTCTGCTTTATCTGGCTATAATATAGCCAGAAAATGTGAGGAGTATGTGTCGATTCTATAAAAAAGAGGTTAAGAATTCTGAATTATTTATAGTAATGAAAATAGTACAGGCAGAAAGAATATTCTCATAGGAGAAGAGGGCATGGACTGTGAGGTAGTCAAATATCCATCACTGTGATAAAATAAGAAAACCCGGGGATGATAGGAGAGGTTTCGGATATGGAATATTTATACAGTAAGCTGATTCAATATAGTTCTTCGGATTATTACGGCTTTCATATGCCGGGGCATAAACGAAGCAGTGCACTTACAGGGGCAGAACTGCCGTATAAGATTGACATTACGGAGATCGAGGGATTTGATGATCTGCATCACGCAAAGGGAATACTGAGGGAAGCTCAGGAACGGGCGGCAAAAGTTTATCAGGCTGAGGAGACACATTACCTGATTAATGGAAGCACGGCAGGGCTGCTGAGCGCTGTTTTTGGCTGTACCAGGCGGGGAGATCGTATTCTTATGGCAAGAAACTGCCATAAATCTGTGTATAATGCTGTATTTCTGAACGGGCTGCGTCCTGTTTACATCTATCCGGAGGAGGTGCCGGGAACAGAAATGAACGGTGAAATAGCGCAGCGGCAGGTTGATCAGCTTCTGAATGATTATCCGGATGTCCGGGCTGTGGTTATAACATCGCCGACATATGATGGGGTTGTATCTGATGTAAGAAAGATCGCGGAGACGGTACATAAAAGAAATATACCACTGATTCTGGATGAAGCTCACGGAGCTCATCTGGGATTCCATCCCTATTTCCCGGAAAATGGAAATCAATGTGGAGCGGACCTTGTGATTCACAGTCTTCACAAGACTCTTCCGGCTCTTACGCAGACGGCTCTGCTGCACATGAATGGAGATATTGTAAACAGAAGTCAGGTGCGAAAGTATCTTCATATGCTGCAGTCCAGCAGTCCTTCATATGTGCTCATGGCGGGAATGGATGAGTGTATCCGGATGCTGGAAGAGAGAGGAGAAGAAGTATTTGCGCAATATTCAGTTCTTCTTGACCATGCAAGAAAGCGGCTTCAGGAACTCCGGTATATGGAGCTGATGCGGACAGAACGCTATGATCCCTCAAAGCTGGTCATTTCAGTAAAAGATACGGTACTGGCTGACTCAGGGGAAATATTTACCGGACGGGATCTGTATCGTTGGCTGCTGGACAATTATCATCTGCAGGCTGAGATGGCCGCCGGATTTTATGTAATCTTTATGACATCGCCGGCAGATATGCCGGAGGGGATGGAGCGTCTTATATCGGCCCTGTATGAAATTGACCAGAAGCTGGTGATAAATAAATCTGACGAAAGGAAATCTGCCTGTCCGGAGATTCCGGATATCAGGGAAACTGCCATATCACAGGAAGCGGTGTATTCCTCCTGTGACGCGGAAGAAAAGCGCGCGGAAGGCTCGGAAACTGTCCTGTGGAGCGAGGCAGAGGGGAGGATATCTTTGGAATATACTTATCTTTATCCGCCCGGTATTCCCCTGATCGTACCAGGCGAGCGTATATCGGGACAGACAGTAAAGCAGATCGGAATGTATGAGAAAATGGGTTTTGAAATAGAAGGAACAGAACACAAGGGACAGATTGAGGTGCTGGCGCATGAGTAAGATATTTTATGTTATGGGAAAAAGCTCTTCGGGGAAGGATACAATATATAAACGTCTGATGGAGAAAAATCCGGATTTCAGGACAGTCGTGCCCTATACAACCCGTCCTGTCCGGGACGGGGAAAAAGACGGCGTAGAATATTTTTTTGCGGATGAGGCACAGCTGAATGAAATGCAGGAGGCAGGCAAGGTTATAGAAGTGCGTTCCTATAATACCAGATGCGGTGTGTGGACATATTTTACCGCGGATGACGGGCAGATCAATCTGGAGGAACATGATTATCTGATGATCGGCACACTGGTGTCCTACCAGGCTTTGAAAGAGTACTTCGGAGCAGAAAAGATTGTGCCGCTGTATATCCAGGTAGAAGACGGCGAGCGTCTGTTTCGCGCTCTTGAGAGGGAACAGCGGGAAGCAGTGCCCAGATATACGGAACTGTGCAGAAGATTTCTGGCAGATGAGGAAGATTTTTCAGAGGAAAAACTTCAGGAGGCGGGGATTCAGCGCCGTTTTGAAAACAGAGATCTGGAGATCTGTCTGAACGAGATCCAGGACTTTATCAGAAGCGAAAGGGAGAGGAACAACAGGGCAGAGCACCCGGAACCGCAGGCATGAAAAGCCGGGAATTCCCGGAGCGGGAGGCAAAATTTTGGGGTATATCTTGCGAATGGATTGTGTTATACTTAAGAAGTAGCCTTTGATTCTGTGGCTCTGTGGTTTCAGACGCAGAAAGAAAGTAATGACAAAGGGAAAATAATGCACGGCAGGTGATGAATATGAGCAGTTTTAAAGATGTAGTAGGACATAAAAATATAATTAAATATATTGAGAGCGCAGTGTCTGCAGATGCGGTTTCTCATGCTTATATTCTGAATGGTGAGCGCGGATCCGGAAAGAAGCTTCTGGCAAATCTGTTTTCTATGAGTCTGCAGTGTGAAAACCGGGAAGAGGACGGAGATGCCTGCGGCAAATGCCGGTCCTGCAGACAGGCCGTAAGCGGAAATCATCCGGATATTATCCGGGTAACGCATGAGAAGCCAAACACCATCAGCGTAGACGATATCCGGGAACAGGTAAATAATGATGTTGTGATCAAACCATACAGCAGTAAATATAAAATTTATATTATTGCAGATGCGGACATGATGAGCGTCCAGGCACAGAATGCGCTTTTAAAGACGCTGGAAGAGCCGCCTCAGTATGCGGTTATTATGCTGCTAACGGAAAATGCGGAAGCCCTGCTTCCTACAATCCGTTCCAGATGCGTAATGATGAAGCTGAGGAATATCAAAGATCAGCTGGTTAAGAAATATCTCATGGAACAGATGGAAATTCCGGATTACAAGGCAGATGTATGCGTGGCATTTGCTCAGGGAAATATGGGCAAGGCTATTATGCTTGCTACTTCAGAGTATTTCAATGAGATAAAAGAGGATGCCGTGCATCTTCTGCGCAATATTGACGAAATGAGTGTCTCTGATCTGATGGAGGCAGTAAAGCACTGTATGACATACAAACTGGAGATCAGTGATTATCTGGATGTTATTGCTATCTGGTACAGGGATATACTGATTTACAAAGCTACAAAAAATGTAGACAGGGTTGTTTTTTCAGATCAGTTGAGATATATCAGAGAACGGGCAAGCAAAAGCTCCTATGAGGGTATCGAGAATATTCTTGACGGTCTGGACAAGGCAAAATCGAGGATAAAAGCAAACGTCAATCTGGAACTGACGATGGAGCTGCTTTTACTGACAATAAAGGAGAACTGACAAGAATGACAAAAGTAATCGGGGTAAGATTCAGGACCGCGGGGAAAATATATTTCTTTGCGCCTGGAAATCTTGATATAAAACGCGGTGATAATGTTATCGTAGAAACAGCGAGAGGCGTAGAGTACGGCAGAGTGGTAAGCGGGCCGAAAGAAGTAAAGGAAAAGGATGTAGTACAGCCTCTTAAGCCGGTACTGCGCATTGCCACAGAGCAGGACCGGAGAACGGTTGAAAAAAATCATCAGAAAGAGAAAGAGGCATTTAAGATCTGTCAGGAGAAGATCCGCAGGCACGGCCTGGAGATGAAACTGATTGACGCGGAATATACTTTTGACAACAACAAGGTACTGTTTTACTTTACTGCGGACGGAAGAATAGATTTCCGGGAGCTGGTGAAGGATCTGGCTGCAGTATTCCGGACCAGGATTGAGTTAAGACAGATCGGTGTCAGAGATGAAACAAAGATCCGCGGCGGAATCGGAATCTGCGGACGTCCTCTGTGCTGCAGTACCTATCTGACAGAGTTTGCCGCAGTATCTATTAAAATGGCCAAGGAGCAGAATCTGTCTCTGAATCCGACAAAGATTTCTGGAGTCTGCGGAAGACTGATGTGCTGTCTTACAAATGAAGAAGAGACATACGAGCTCCTGAACAGTCAGCTTCCTTCTGTAGGCGATACAGTTACCACGAAAGAGGGGCTGACAGGCGTGGTGCATTCTCTGAGTGTGCTGAGAAAACAGGTCAAGGTTATTGTGAATCTGGAAAATGACGAAAAAGAGATCAGGGAATACGCGGCAGATGATCTGAAATTTAAGCCCAGAAAGAAGAAGCAGAAAGTTTCCAAAGAGGAAATGAAGAAGCTGGCTGAGCTGGAAAAGGGAGAAAGGGCGTCAAAATTAGATGACAAATAAGAAGAGACCGGATCTGATAAGGGAAGGGGAGCGTCTGGATGATCTGCAGCTCGGCGGGCTGGAGCTGATTCAGAACCCCGGCCAGTTCTGCTTTGGTGTGGATGCTGTTCTGCTCTCGGATTTTGCAAGGGTAAAACCGGGAGAAACTGTGCTGGATATGGGAACCGGCAATGGTATTATCCCCATCCTGTTGTCTGCGAAGACAGAGGGAAAGCACTTTACAGGACTGGAAATACAGAAAGATACGGCAGAAATGGCCAGAAGAAGCGTGCTGTATAATCATCTTGAAGACAGAATAGACATTGTGACAGGAGACATCAAAGAGGCGGCAGAGATATTCAGGCCGGCCTTTTTTGATGTAATTACAACAAATCCGCCCTATATGCTGGCACAGCACGGTCTGACAAATTCAGCTGATACAAAGACGATTGCACGGCATGAGGTACTGTGCTCTCTGGATGATATCCTGCGGGAAAGTATGAGGCTTCTTCAGGATAAAGGGCGCTTTTATATGATACACCGTCCGTTCCGTCTGGCTGAGATTCTGATAAAAATGAATGCATATAAAATCGAGGCAAAACGGCTGCAGTTTGTACATCCATATATAGATAAGGAGCCGACAATGGTTCTGATTGAAGGAGTGAGAGGCGCCAGGTCAAGAGTGACTGTAGAGCCCCCGATTATTATGTACGAACGTTTTAAAGACGGGATTGAAAGATAATGCGGCGGACCGGGTGCATGACTGCGTGCAGCAGCAGAATACCCGTCATATCCGTGTGTCCATGTATTATTCTATCCATGGTTATTTTGCGGGAGAATCAGAAGGAGAACAGAACTATGCCAGGAACATTATATTTATGCGCGACACCGATCGGAAATCTGGAGGATATCACGTATCGGGTTGTACGCATACTGGGAGAAGCAGATCTGATTGCAGCTGAGGACACGAGAAACAGTATACGGCTGCTGAATCATTTCCGGATCAGAACACCTCTGACCAGCTATCATGAATATAATAAATATGACAAAGGGAAAAAACTTGTAGAACAGCTTCTGGAAGGGAAAAACATTGCACTGATTACAGATGCCGGAACTCCCGGGATTTCAGATCCGGGAGAAGAGCTGGTAAGAATGTGCTGTGAAGCGGGAATTCCCGTGACATCACTTCCAGGACCTGCGGCATGTATTACCGCCCTTACGATATCCGGCCTGCCTACCAGAAGATTTGCTTTTGAGGCATTTCTGCCGACAGAAAAAAAGGAACGGGAGGAAATCCTGCAGGAGCTGGAGCGGGAGACAAGAACGATTATATTGTATGAAGCTCCACATCGTCTTGTAAAGACGCTGAAACTTCTGTCAGAAAGACTGGGAAACCGGAAGGCGGCGGTGTGCCGGGAACTGACCAAGAAGTACGAAACAGCTCTCCGCGCAGGGCTTCAGGACGCAGCTGCGTATTATGAGACTCATGAACCGAAAGGAGAGTGCGTCATTGTTATTGAGGGCAGAAGCAGGGAAGACCTGGAACGTGAAAAACGTGCAGAGTGGGAAAATATGAGCATAGAAGATCATGTACAGTATTATCTGTCACAGGGATACGATAGAAAAGAGGCTCTGAAAAGAACCGGCAGAGACCGGGGAGTGTCAAAGAGGGACATTTATAATTATCTGGAACAGCAGAAAAAATGACCCTCTGTATCTGACACTCAGTCTGTTCTTTCAGCAGACGGAATTATGCGGGTGATTTTCCCGTCTTTCATAAGAACAATTTTCTTGCCGAGGGAAACGGCTTCTTCATAGTTGTTTGTTACGTATAACACAGTTATCTTCATTACTCTGTTTATTTTCAGAATATCGGAAATCATTTCTTTACGGCGGTTTTCGTCCTGGCGGGCAAAGTCTTCGTCTACCAGCATTACTTTTGGCTGGCAGACGATGGCGCGGCACAGCGCGGCGCGCTGCTTTTCGGCGTCAGAGATGGATTTGAGTTTTTTATCCAGAATATCTGCAATGCCAAGAAATTTTGCCGCAGTTTTAACCCGCGAGTCAATTACGGTAAGAGGGAAATTGCGAAGCCGCAGTCCAAGAGCAATATTCTCGTAAGTGTTAAAATTTCTATATAAGGTATAGTTCTGAAAAGCCATGGACAGGCGGCGGTCCCTGGGAAGCACATCATTTAAAAGTTCCGTATCCAGATAGATCTTTCCGGAAGTAATATCTTCAAGCCCCCCAATCATACGAAGAATTGTAGATTTGCCGCATCCGCTGGGGCCGTGAAAAACCACAAATTCTCCATCTTCAATATAAAGGTTTACATCATCTACAGAGACGAAACCATTCGGATATGTTTTAGTTAAATGTTCAAAGGTAACGCTGGACATAAGTCCACCTCCATCAAGTTCTTTTCTGCATACTCTAATTTTAGCATAAAGAAATGCTGTATACAATCCTAAAACAGGGACAGAGGCGGGGAATTCTGTGTGCCTTCCGCATCCTGTGTCTGATGGAATATTGTGTTCCGGATCGTCATACTATACAATAAATACAGCTTGAATGGCAGAGTGATATATGGAATGCATGGAAAATATATAGTGATTAAAGAGATTTATAAATTTCGAAAAAAATATCTGTCGTTACTGCTTGCAGCTGGAATATTTTTCCTGGTCCTGGCGGCAGGGGGATGCGCGGAAGAGAAGCAGGCAGGCACAGATCAGGAATTTGAAACATTTACAAACGCTTTATTCTGCCAGGAGACAGCCGCCAATACAATCAGTCTTCATTATTCCCTGAAAGATCCGGAAGCATACGGAATTGAAGACCCTCCGATTACTTTCGGCACTTTTGCCGTGGATGATACACAGGCTGCTGCCGCGCTGGAAAATACGAGAAAGGCTCTTGATCAGTTTGAGCAGAGAGAGCTGAGTGTGCAGAATCAGATTACATATGATATTTTAGCATATTATCTGAAAGAGACGGAGAAAAGTCTGGATTATATTCTGTATGAGGAACCCCTTTCACTGGTCAGCGGAGTGCAGACTCAGTTCCCGGTGGTTCTGTCCGAGTATCAGTTTTATGACAGGGAAGACGTGGATACATATCTCGCACTGCTGGAAACAACAGAAGAATATTTTGACAGCCTTATCGAATTTGAAAGGGAAAAGTCAGAAGCCGGGCTTTTCATGGCTGATTACGCGGCGGATACAGTTATTGAACAGTGCCGGGCTTTTCTGGATATGGGAGATGGTAATTATCTGTACTCTACATTTGCAGATCGGATACAGAATGTTGATGAGTTGACAGAGAAAGAAAAAAGTGACTATATACAGGATAATGCACTGGCTGTATCCGATTATATTTTTCCGGCATATGAAAAACTTGCAGCTGAGATTGAGAAACTGAAAGGCACCGGAAAGAACGAAAAGGGTCTCGTCTTTCTGCCCCGGGGGAAAGAATATTATGAGCTGACAGTCAGACAGTCAACAGGTTCGGACCGCTCTGTTGAAGAGATGGAAGATCTGACCAGACGGCAGATATCTGATGATCTTACAGCTATGGAACAGGTGCTGGGGATCACTGTGCAGGAAGCAGAAGAGACTGCAGGAGATATGGGAGAGAACAATGCAGAACTGTTCTTAAATGAGCTGGAGCATGGAATATCAGAGACCTTTCCGGAAGCTCCGGATACAGAGCTGGAAATAAAGTATGTACCGGAGGAGATGGAAGAACATCTTAGCCCGGCTTTTTATATGATTCCCGCTATTGACAATACGGATGAAAATGTAATTTATATCAATCAGTCCCATATGAATGACGATCTGACCCTGTTTACCACGCTGGCTCATGAAGGATATCCCGGACACTTGTACCAGACCATTTACTATGAGAGTACAGACCCGGATCCTTTACGCAGTATTTTTAATTTTGGCGGATATATCGAGGGCTGGGCGACGTATGCGGAGATGGGGAGCTATTATCTGATGCCCCTTTCCAAAGAGCAATCTACACTTCTGCAGAAAAATAATTCGATTATACTTGGGCTGTATGCTCTGGCGGATATGGGCATTCATTATGAGGGATGGTCCCGTATGGATACAGTAGCATTTTTCAGTAATTATGGAATTACAGATACAGATACGGTAGAGCGGATATATGAATTGATTATCGGCTCTCCGGGAAATTATCTGAAGTATTATATCGGCTATGTAGAGTTTCTGGAGCTGAAAAAAGACTGGCTGGATGAGAAGGGGGATGCGTTTTCCCAGAAAAAATTCCATGAAGCTGTACTGAAGGTGGGACCGGCGCCTTTCGACATTGTGGAAGATTATATGTGGGAGATGTAAAGTATGGATATTTTTCTGTTCCTGTCTGATTTTATCGTCCCGTTTATTATTTTCCTGATTATATGCCATGGTCTTCTGATGAAGGTTCCGGTGTATGACACATTTGTAAAGGGAGCCAAAAGCGGGTTCCTGACAGTAATACGGATCCTTCCGACCCTGATCGGCCTGATGACCGCGGTGGGGATCCTCCGTGCTTCCGGATTTCTTGATTTTCTTTCAGAAATTCTTGGGAAATTTACTTCATATATTGGATTCCCCGGAGAGCTTGTGCCGCTGGCAATTGTGAAAATGTTTTCCTCTTCCGCAGCCTCCGGACTTCTGCTGGACCTGTATAAGGAATATGGAACAGATTCTTTTCTGGGGCTGACAGCCTCCATTGCCATGTCCTGCACGGAAACAATTTTTTATACAATGAGCGTATATTTTCTGTCAGTCAAAGTGACAAAAACCAGATATACTCTGGCGGGAGCGCTTGCTGCTACCGGAGCCGGACTTGCGGCGAGCGTTATTCTTTCCCGTATGATGATATGAAAAAGGAAGTGCAGGTGGAGCAATGTTAAATTATCTGTGGGCCGGGATGATCCTGACCGGCATTATTTATGCTGCTGTCACCGGAAGAATACCGGATATTACAAATGCGGCAATTGATTCGTCACGGGAAGCAGTCACATTATGTATTACTATGATGGGGGTTATCTCCCTCTGGAGCGGACTGATGGAGATCGCTTCCAGAGCAGGAGTCATTGAGATCATATCAGGGAAACTGCGTCCGGTGCTTAAATTCCTTTATCCGGAACTTCCGCCCGGACATCCGGCACAAAAAAGTATTGCAGCAAATATGATCGCAAATTTTCTGGGGCTCGGATGGGCCGCTACGCCGGCAGGTCTTAAGGCTATGGAAGAACTGCGTGAACTGGAGGATGACAGAAGGGCAGGCAGGGCAGCTGGTCCTGTCAGGAAGAAAGGAATTGCCGGAAATGAGATGTGTACCTTTCTGATAATCAATATTTCCTCGCTCCAGCTCATACCGATAAATGTGATCGCCTACCGGAGTCAGTACGGCAGCCCGGATCCGGCGGCAATCGTAGGGGCAGGAATACTGGCGACGGCAGTAAGTACAGGAACAGCGGTTATATTCTGCAGGATAATGGACAGGAGACGCAGAATGTAAGAGACATCTTATCCGGAACAACGGTTGACAGCTGGCAGATACAGTGATATTTTTATCACAGAACCGGAGGGGCAGCGTAAACCTGCAAGCGGTGTGTACTGAAGGCAGACAGCGTGTATTGAAGAAAGGGATGGAAGAATCAGATGACCGGACTGATCACAAAGATAAAGAGGTACAGAGATAAATATAATATGACCCAGAAAGAACTGGCTGACAGGGTACATGTGAGAAGGGAAACAATCGTGAGACTGGAACAGGGGAAATACAACCCGTCGCTGAAGCTGGCGGCAGACATAGCGAAAGTGTTTGACACGACAATTGAAAATATATTTTCCTATGAAGACCAGGAAAAAACAGCTTCAGACTCCACGGAAAAAGAATAGAGAGAATATCGGATTTCCGATATTCTCTCTATTTCTCTGAAAGAGGCGCAGACCGGATTTGAACCGGTGCATCAGGGTGTTGCAGACCCACGCCTTACCGCTTGGCTACTGCGCCTTGCCATGAGCACTCGACGCCGGAAAATTCCTCGGCTTCTGTGCAGTCATGCCGCTGCCGTCAGGAAAGAATCCTAAGACTGTGAAACGGCAAATGACCCCGACGGGAATCGAACCCGTGTTACCGCCGTGAAAGGGCGATGTCTTAACCGCTTGACCACGGGGCCATCAATCGGCCGCTGCTTTCGCAGTGACCGTGTTATATATTAACATAAGCATTATATAATTGCAAGCATTTTTTTATGAGATTTTAAATTTTAAATTTGTCTGGCAGAACAGGCGGGCTGACCGGAGGGATGCTGGAAATAAGCGATCCGGATGCTGCTGTTTTGCGTATCCGGATCAGACTGGACAGCATATGGCTCCTGAAGCTCGATCTGCGCTTTAATATCAGTGATTCCTCTGCCTGTGTTCGGATAAAACTGTGAGTACGAAAAGTCCGCCAGAAAAACTGCTGCTGCTGCGATACAGACGGGCCGGAGAACTTTTGGATTGAGCCGGCTTATAATATTGTCGATCAGCGGAGCCAGTACATATACTACGGCCAGGCCGCCGAGTCCGAACGCCAGAAGTCCTTCTGCGCAGATTCTTCCATTCAGATTCAGAAAATATCCGCTGTAATCCCACCATTTTTTCCCGCCTGTGGTAAATTCCATAAAGACGGAGGTCATATATTCCAGAAATCCGCAGAGGACAATGGCTGTAATGAATTCAATCACAGGATGGCTGCGAAGCCGGTTTAAAATCGTAAGGATAAGCACAGAACCCAGTCCATATATCGGCAGCCAGGGCCCATGGAGAGCTCCCCGGTTTACAAAAGTACCATATGTAATAAGGTGCATTGCCACTTCCCACAGCCAGCCAAAGACCGCAAGTCCCAGGTAAATTACAATCAGAGACCAGATGGAATAGCAGCGCATGTAGTTGAGTGAGTCTACCAGCCGGCGCCGGCTGTCCTCCGGAACAGGGGACAGACGTACCGGATAAGCGCGGCCGTCCGCGTTATCCATCAGTTCCTGAAATCTGACCCATGCGGCCTGCCGGCATTCATATTGTTTTTCCTTTTCCCGCGCGAAAAGCAGTACACCGAAATTCCGCGCAAGGAACGCACGCCATCCGGTGAGTCCTCCTGCGGCATCTGCGGGTTTCTTCATTACGGAGATCACATCTGCATATTTTTCTTCTATAAGCGCCGGATCCGGCTTTTCGTACAGCCATGTGTCATTCAGAGCTTCTGTGCCGGGGATGCCCTTTTCTATGGCCAATGCTCTGACCTGCCCGTAATATTGCGTAAAAACAGCTGTTTTATACGGATTTGTGTAAAGTACGTTAAACAGTCCCAATGTGAGAATTCCCAGGATCTGCCAGCCCAGGAAGGAGAGCTCCAGGACAAAGCATTCCCATTTATGTCCCTGCATGATTCTGCGTGACAGTGTGACAGCGTCCCGTCCGTTCATATCCGGATTTTCTGCGGCAATATACGGAACCATAAAATAGGAGTAGCGTTTAATGAAGATCCCGCCTATGGTCAGGCACCAGAGCGTATAATATATATACCTTACAAACATAATGCGGGATGCCTTCAGCCATTTTTTTATTCTCAGAAGAAAGAGAAAACGCTGGGGCGTTACCCGGCTGTAATTCAGGCCTTCCAGAAAGATACGTCTCATTATTACAGGATATGTATTCTGAATAAGAAACCAGAACAGGAAAAATCCCAGTTCCCCGGCAAGAATCAGGAGAAGGATGCCCAGATTTTCTGAGCCGGTAATGGAAGTAACGGCAGCAACAGCAGATACAACTATGGAGCCGGAAGAAACAGAGTTTACCAGTCCGGAAAGCATGCCGCGGCTGCGTCCGAACATAGGATTTCCTTCTTTTGCCTGTTCGATCGCATTCTGTTTGATCTGTTCGGAAAGCTGACGGCTGGTTGTCGTGTCGTGTTCCGCTATATTCATAAGTATATCTTCCCATGCTATGCTGCGGCGCTGGGAAGGCGGGGGTGTTTCTGCTTCCGGATCCGAAAAGTCCGCAGGAAGCTCATATGAGCGCAGTGTAGTAAAAGCCAGCGAACTGCGGAATTCTGACGCAAGAAATGCGGCCGCAAGGCAGGCGGCAGCAAAGATCAGATAGTGCTTTTTCAGAGACCTCCGGCCCCTCTGTTTTAGTTCTCTCCTTGTAAACATTTGTATATTAAGGCTGATAATTCAGCCTTTTATCCCCCTTTCTGTCTGCTTTGAAACAGAGCAGAATCCCCCGGATATACAGCAGAAATATATGTACTGCGGTCCGGAAAATATCTTCTTAAGTATAAACAATTCAATTCGGCATGGCAATGCTTTTTTCCCGGAAAATACAGCCAGAAAAACGGGAGGAAGTCTGTCATCAGCCGGAAAACGCAAAAAGAAAGAACCGGAAGACAGCAGGGGCATACTGTATTGTCAGATGCCGGAGCACTGCGCTGTCTGCAGATGTAAATCCGGCGTATGCGGAATCATTCCACTGCATGGGCGTACGTCCGTTGTCCCGGGAGTGTACCTGGACAATCCGCAGGGCATCTGAAGCAGACAGTCCTTTGTCCTGCAGAATCTGGTAGTGGTTCAGACTCTCCACATCTTTAAACCGGGAAATCTCTGTAAAGTCTGTGTTTGTCATGCCGATTTCCTCACCCTGGTATACATAGGGAGTTCCGCGCAGACAGTGTATAATTGTTGCCAGCATTTTGGCGGATTCCTTCCAGTATTTCCCTTCATCTCCAAAACGGGATACCACTCTGGGCTGATCGTGGTTGCACCAGAAAACGGCGTTCCATGCGTTGTGTTCAGCCATTTTTGTCTGCCATTCGAAAATGATTTTTTTCAGCTTTCCGAAATCTGCAGGCACAAGCACCCATTTTTCATTTCCCATAAAGTCCACTTTCAGGTGATGGAAACTGAATACCATGGACAGCTCTCCGGTATCCGCTCCGGCATACTGGTAGCAGTTCTCTATGGAGGTACTGGACATTTCGCCGACTGTGATAATTTCCGCGTTGGTTCCGAATGTCATATCGTGAAGCTCTTTCAGATATTTGTGGATATTCGGGCCGTCTGTGTAATATTTTCTTCCGTCCCCGGTTTCGTCGTCTTCAAAAGCAGCTTTGCTGATCAGGTTGACCACGTCGAAGCGGAAACCGCGGACGCCTTTATCCATCCAGAACCGGACGATTTTCTGAATTTCTTTCCGTACATTTTCATTGTCCCAGTTCAGGTCCGCCTGTGTTACATCAAAGAGATGGAGATAATATTCATCAAACTTTTCTACGTATTCCCAGGCATTTCCGCCGAATTTGCTTTCCCAGTGTGCGCAATATCTACCAGCTTGTCGATCAGAATGCGTATACGGTCGGCGGGATTGAGTCGTTTAAAGAAGCGTCCCGGCGCAATCGGAGAATGAGCGCCACAAGGGTGCTTCAGTTTACGGAGCTTACAGCAGATGCAAGGATTGAGAAAAGGACAGGTTTTCCGGAAGGGACGGAAGTTCTGTATATTCAGAGACTTCGTATTCTGGATGGAAAGCCGCTGATCCTTGATCATAACTATTTCCTCCGGGAGCTGATGCCGGAGCTTACCCCGCAGATCGCGGAAGGATCCGTCTATGAGTATCTGGAAGAAGAGCTGGGGATGAACATTGTCACCAGTAAAAGGACGCTTACTGTAGAGCATGTCACACAGGTCGACGAAAAATACATTGATTTGAAAGGTTATAACTGTATGGCGGTTATAACGAGCCAGACATTTAACGACGAGGGAGTCCAGTTCGAATATACACAGTCCAGACATCATCCGGATTATTTTCAGTTCCAGGATGTGGCTGTGAGAAAAAAGTCGGGGGCTATGGAAGGTTCGCTGAAAACAGAGCTCAGGCTGGCAGGAGCATAGAACAGGAGAAATGTCCGGTAAAGCAGAAAGTACAGATCCTGCATACCGGTTAAAACAGCACGAAAGGCGGGAGATCAGAACCCGCCTTTTTTCTTTATAATATAAATGGGACGTTTTTTGCTTTCCATATAGTCCCTTGCAATATACTGTCCCAGAATCGCGATAAAAAACATCTGAATGCCGCTCAGGAAAAACAGCAGGCAGATGACCAGGGTGAGGCCTGGCAGACTGTGCCGGATCAGCAGAGTGGCAATTCCAATGATAAATGCGGCCGCAATGAGAAAAAATCCTGCGGTTCCCGCCAGAGTGGCCGGCGCGGAAGAGAAGGAAAGGATGCCGTCCAGCGCATAACGGAACAGAGAACGGAATGTCCACTTGGTTTCTCCTGCCGCCCGCTCTACATTGTGGAATGGAATCCACTTTGTATCAAATCCTACAAAAGAAAAGATTCCCTTCATATAGCGGTTATATTCCTTCAGTTCCAGGATAGAGTCGGCCATGGTCCGGTTCATCATACGGAAATCACCGGCGCCGTCTGTCATGTCCAGGCGGCAGAGCCGGCCGATTATTTTGTAAAATGCATGGGAGAGAAAATTACGCATATGCCCTTCTCCTTCCCGGTCTTCTCTGAGTCCGGCGCAGCAGTCATAGCCTTCATTTTTTACCACATTGTACATTTCCTTTAAAAGCTTTGGCGGATGCTGCAGATCCGCGTCCATAAATACACAGTAATCGCCGGACGCATTCTGAAGGCCCGCGTACATGGCGGCTTCTTTGCCGAAGTTTCTGGAAAAGGAAATATATTTGCACCGTTCATCTGCCAGGGAAAGGCTGTGCAGAATTTCCAGTGTGCGGTCACGGCTTCCGTCGTCCACAAATATAAACTCGCATTCCGCATCTGTAATGTCCTTTACTGCTGCTGTGGTTTCCCGGTAAAACGCGGACAGCACTTTTTCTTCATTATAACAGGGTACGATAATACTGATTTTATCCATGACAGATCTCCTCCTTTTTAAAGACTCCGTATTTGCAGAACACATAATTTCCGACTACAGTTATCACGCTGACCAGCAGTTTGGCCGGAAGCGGAAGAATATACAGATGGTCGATCAGCAGCCAGAGAAGCACATTTTCCACAAGAAGCGTCAGAAAGCGCAGGGCGGCAAAAGACGGAAGTTCCTTCCATATTTTGTTCCGCGAGTGAAAAACAAGCCGCCGGTTGAGAACATAAGCAGTCAGAACCGCTCCCACCCAGGCAATGCTGTTGGCGGCGATGTAAGGCAGGCGCAGAAACAGCAGTCCGCCATAAAGCAGATAGTTTACTGCAGTGGTGACTCCGCCGCAGAAGAGATAACAAAACAGTTCTTTTTTTGATTTCACAGTCAGACCCCCCTTTTCTTTACAGCTTTAAATAAGAGATATGCAGCGTATACGGCTGTGCCGGCCGCGCTGATGATACATCCGGCCGTTTTCCCCGGAGGGGTAAAACGAATTTCAATTTCATGCATGCCTTTTTCCAGATGTGTCCCTGCAAAAGCGCAGTTTACTGTTTCAACTTCTGCAGGTTTTCCGTCCACCAGAATTTCCAGTCCGTTCTGTACAGGAATGGAGGTAGTCAGATATCCGCTCTGCTCAGCATTTACAGTTCCTGAGATTACAACAGGAGAAGAAAACCCGCCCGCTTCTGTATCTGTTTTAAGCGGTGTACAGGATTTCGCATTCAGCAGGCTGGTGTCATACAGATGCCAGCGGACATCGCTGATTACATAGTTCCCCTTACTGAAAGTGATTTCAAGCTGGTCCGGCCCCTCGTCCTGTGTTCCCGTAAACTGATAGTGAAAACAGGTGTTGCCGTTTGGGTAGGGAGCAAAACGATCGGAAAGTTTGTTGCGAATGTTGTTTATATCCATTACTACAGCAGAACTGGTCAGATTGTCCACTTTGAAATCGAGCAGAATAATCTGTCCGGCCGGAGGCTGTGTGAGATTAACGGTCATAGTGCATTTCTCTTCCGCGTCAATCTGCCAGCCAAATGGAGTTTCTGTAATTTCCAGGCCCTCCGGAAGAGGAGAGGCGGAAAGATCCGGATTCCAGCTTTTCATAAAGCTCTGATAAGCAGAGAGACCGGCAGAGGCATCTCCGGAAAAAGTGACGTCGGAAGTGCTGTCTGTACTGCCGGTTTCTTCGACAGAATCACCGACGACTGTAAAACGTGACAGCGCATCCAGGCGGTCATACGGATCCAGCGTGTCAAAGATGGAGCGGGACAGGGTAGCCTCTGTAAAATATACCTTCGGAAGGACGTCCGGATTTTCCGCGATTACATTTTCGCCGGAACGATATATTATGTCATACCCTGCCGGCACCTGATCTGCCGTCGTTTCAAGCCAACGGACCCCCATCTGGGTGAGAAGAAAAGGATTGTCGGCCGGCAGCAGCGCTACACGGTTTCTTATCTGGATCGGCGTCATCAGGACATCGTAATAAAAATCGGAATAAAGCTGATTTGTCACCGAGGAATACATAGCTGACCTGGTCTGCCATGGAAGAAGCAGTTCATTGCTGCTGTCCAGGGCTTCCGTCAGGCTGTCAGAACGGTACAGGGGATCCGTAAGATCTCCTTCCAGATCCGCCGCTTCCTGCAGGTCTGCTTCTGTCAGTCCCGGATAAAGTTCGGAAGCTTTTACCCAGTCTTCCTTTTCAGCTGTGACAAGGCACATCCGAAACGGCGCCGCCAGAAGAAGGAGAAGACACAGGCAGCAGTGCAGGAGGTTCCTGAAAAAAACAGATCCTGTGGATAAGTTTCCGGTTCTCCTGCCGGAAGAACAGCTGCGCGGAAACAGGAGCCGTCTTGTCAGGCCGTATCGGTTTATCAGACAGAAGACCAGCAGAAGTACAAATTCTATAAGTCCCCAGATAAATTCCTCCTGGCTGAACCAGAGAAGCACGACCGGAAGCATGACTGCGAAAGGCCACAGCGGCCAGGGCCTTTTTTTCTCCGGCGCTGTTTTTTCAGATTCACTCTGCAGAAAACGGACACAGAGCAGCAGGACAAGAGGGACAAATGGCATCAGAATCTTTGGCCGTATATACAGGGTCAGGTTCATAATGTAGGAAAAAATGCCAAACAGGCCCATCAGAAGAAAAAGAACACTGTCAGGCCGGAACGCTTTCCTGCTTAGTCCTGCCAGTATGGCGTACAGACAGATCAGCGACAGTCCCATACCGTATTCATTAAACAGCAGATTGTTCAGTACCGGATTCGGGCCGAACAGTTCCGGAAGAGAAGGGACGCTTCCTCCTCTGCGATGCTCCAGCAGAACCAGTGCTGTGGGAAGGAGCAGAGCTGCCGATATGGCGGCGGAGAGAATTCCGGAGCTCAGAAAATTTTTCAGAAAATATTTTTTCCAGAAAAGCTTTCCGTCCCGTCTGAGCCAGTACCATCCCACTGCGGCCAGAGCAGCGGCGGAAAAATAAAAGCTGTGAAGGAAAATCATTGTAAAACACAGCGGCAGCCACTTCAGCCGTTTCTTTGAAATGCAGAGAAAGGCAAGCAGCAGATAAGGCATATAACTGACAAACATGATCTGCCGATGCATCTGAAACATGCAGCCTGCAGTCAGAAGAAGAACGCTGCCGATAAAGGAAAACAGCGGGCGCAGTCCTTCTGATCTCAGCCAGAAAAAACAAAGCAGAACGGATGCCAGAAAAACGGCCAGCATATATGTGATTAAAATGTACGCCATGGGGATCCGGGGCAGCAGGCAGCCGACTATGATGTCCGGTCTGAGGTATCCGTAATAGGAGAACTGGTATCCGTTTGCGCCGCCGCCCAGTTCCAGCCAGCCGGGAAGGAGTGTGTGCTGTTCCAGGCAGGCTCTGCGGATTGTTTCGGCAAGGGTTACATGCTGGTTCAGCCAGTCTGTGTGAGAACCGAAGACACAGCCTGAAGGAACCATAAGAATAATGAGAACCGAAAAAAGCAGAATCAGAACAAGCAGAGGAGCGCAGCGTTTTGTCCGGCAGAATGAACCAGGATCTGCGCAGCGCCGCGGTATGCCGGATATTCTGTTTGAAAATGCGTGGTGTTTCTGTGCCATAGGTTATCTCCTTCTGATGTTTCGGATACAGATATTCCAGAGAAAGTAACTGTCCTTTTTTCTTCAATAAGAATACTGCGGATTTCTAAACAAATGCCCTAAGGGAATCTAAAGAATTCTTAAGAATGATGCAGGCATTATAAAAATGTGATACCATACGGTCAGTAGACAGGGGGTAATGGTATGGCTGCGGAGACACAGAAAGCATGTATTCTTGTAGTAGACGACAACCCTGAAATAAGAGAAATCCTTCATATTCTTCTGGAAGGAGAAGGATTTGATATCAGGGAAGCGGAAAACGGGGATGCAGCGTTAAAAGCGACAAAAATTCAGGACTTTGATCTGATCATTCTTGATATAATGATGCCCGGAATGAACGGGTATAAAACCTGCAGGGAAATCCGCATGTACAGTAATGCGCCGATTCTGTTTTTAAGCGCCAAATCCCAGGAGGGAGACAAAATGCTGGGATTTTCCAGCGGAGGAGATGATTTCCTGGCGAAACCGTTTTCCTACAATGAGCTGGTAAGCCGCGCAAAGGCGCTGATCCGGAGATATCAGGCATATGGAGGAAAGAAAACAGACATGCCGGAAGCGGAGGAGAAAACTTCTCCGGAGCCGGTTATACATTTTTACAATCTGGAAATCAATGAGACACAGCATTCTGTTGTTCAGGACGGCAGGCCGGTTGAACTGACAGATACAGAATACGCACTGCTCCATCTGCTGGTAAAGAATAAGGGACAGATATTTTCCGCGGAACGGCTGTATGAGTCAGTCTGGCAGGAACCCTATTACTATGGCGCCGGAAATACGGTTATGGTACATATCCGGAATCTCCGCCGCAAGATAGAAAAAAACCCGAAAAATCCGGCGCTTATAAAAAATGTATGGGGAAAAGGGTATTACTGCAGCTGAGGCGGGAAGTGCTTCTGAAAAATAAGGCTGTAATATTTCATAATAGTTCCGTCTGAGTGGAAAATGGCGGGCTGCAGATGCAGGAGAAAGAAGTGTGACGCAGATGAGCCGCGTAAAGAAAATATGGAAGGAAAGAGGAATAAAAAGCTGGAAGATCAGCATAAAACTGCTGATTCTTCTGATTGTTATGGGCGCGGCCAGTCTGGGGCTGTTCTGGTTCCTGTGGGTGCATCAGGCAGACGCTGCGTCGCTGCTGGAAAATTCGGGCCTGGTAAAATGGTTTGATTCGGAAGAATTTGTGGAAGATATACAGCGGGAGGCCGGAAAATATTCTGTTCCTGAGGCAGAAGATGATGCGGAAGGCCAGAAAGGGATTCAGCCGTTTTTTGACAGTGTTACGGATGAATATACAGGAGTGTATATTTACGGCCAGGATGACGGGATGTACCGCTGCGGACGGATTGCGGACATTATGGGAGTATATCCGTTTGGATCCCTGATGTCGGTGAGCCAGGATATTCTGGGAAACCAGTATGGAGAAGTCACGGTTGAATTCAGAAACGGGACTTTTGATGTGATTTACTATTCTTACCACAGGAGTCAGTTTATCTATCCCTATATGTTTTTTTCTATTCTTCTGTGTGTGTTTGTGTTTCTGTCCGGCGTCCTGATATTTATTGGTCGGGTGATGAAGAGAATCTTTAAGGTAAAGGATAAGATAACGGATATGGCGCAGGGCGACCTGGCCCATCCGGTTCCATACTGCGGTGAAGATGAAGTAGGCATGCTGGCGAAGGAACTGGATTCTCTGAGGAATACGCTGGATATGAATATAAAAAAAGAAGAAAGTGTACGCCGGGCAAACAGGGATCTGATAACAGCGATATCCCATGATCTCAGAACGCCCCTTACTGTCCTGGGAGGTTATCTGAATATCCTGAAATTAAAGCGCTGCCCGGAAGACGCCCGTGACGCATATATCGAAAAGTGTATCCGCAAAACAGAAGATATCCGCGTGCTGACAGACCGGATGTTTGAATATGCGCTGGTTTATGAAGTAGATGAATCCGCTGATCTTAAACAGATGCCGGTTTCAGTATTAAATGACATTCTGGAAGAAAACTGCGAATTTATCCGGCTGGCTGGTTTTACAGTTGAACAGACGCTGGCGCTTTCCGAGGGAACCATGTTTGGCGATGAGATTATGCTGAAACGTATTTTCAGTAATCTTTTTTCCAATATAATAAAGTACGGCGATAAAAAACACAGGGTCACGGTGGAGGCGGAGAGGGCTCACGGCAAAACAAGGATCGTTCTTTCCAATGGTATCAGATCAGCAGGCGCAGAGGTTGAAAGCAGCAGAATCGGTCTGAAAAGTACGGAAAAAATGGTTCGGATGCATCGGGGAAGTATGCATATTGAGAGAGAAAACAATACATATATTGTAAATATAAATATTTGAGAACAGATGCCATGCGGACAGGACTGAATGTCTGAATTGTCTGTAAATATTCCGGATATACCATAAATATAGTGGAAAGCGGATCTGATAAACACAATAAAATGAACAAATAGTCAGAAAATTCAGAAACAAATAAAGAATAATAAATTTATTTAAAATAAAAACAAAAAATGTGTTGACAAATAAAAGGCCCGGTGATATTATAAAACCATCCAAAAGAGATACAACAAAAGCAGATATCTCAGAAGGGTATTTATCTAAGAGAACAATATTACAGGTGTTCGATTAGGTTAAAAATAACAGACAACAGGAGGTAAGTCCCATGGACAGTGTGAATTCAGTTATTCATCAATATGTCAGTGGTACGGCAGATGCAGGTTCCTGTGAAGAAAGAGACCTTTGCTTCAGATAAGATTGAGAATCCAGAAAATATATGATGAAAAGGATTAATCGGAGAGTTCGGAATCTGGATGAAAATCAAAAGATTCAGCATTTGCAGACGTATTGAATATAGATACCACATATAGCAGAATTTCGAAAGATGTGTAAAGAAACATTGAGTAGAATGGCATTTCATAATAAAGGGTATGCAGTTATAGAAGTAATAATTCAGCAGGGAGCGGGAATACCGGTAAAGGTACTGCTGCTACCGGAGGATTATAGGAAGAATAACTGAGAATGTTCTTTAAAAATATGAGGTGTCACCGGAGTTGGAACGGAAGGAAAAACAGAAGGATTTTACTATGAACCTCAGATTGTTATTGGAGGAGGACAGGTTTAGTAAGCTGGTCTTAATAAATCGACCGGAATCAGATAACAGACGGCAGAGGTCTCACAGGAACGGAATCAGGAAGCGCCTCCGATTTTATATAAAATAAAAATAATGAAAAAATTAAATAATTCATAAAATGCATCGTCAATGTCAATTGAGGATGCATTTTTTTGACATTGAGGTATTCATATGATAAACTATTGAAAGAGTATCGGCCTGTGTGAAAAGCAGATAGGCTGAGCTATTTTGACCGAAGAAATACAAATTTATCAATGAGGTGAATGCGGTGGATAAGTATGAATATAAGTTAAAAACAGAACAGATGCTTGAGCTTATGGAAGACGGTGCATATAGAAAAGCTGCGGATATAGCGAATACAATTGACTGGCGCAGAGTAAGAAATGCTTCCATGCTGGTCCAGGTCAGTGACATATATGAAAAGAACAAGGAATATCAGAAAAGCTATGACGTACTTAATATTGCTTATCACCGTGCCGAGGGCAGCAGAAAAATTATCAGCCGCCTCTGTACGCTTGCGCTGAAGACGGGCAATGTTGATGAAGCGATAGATTATTACGATGATTTTGTGCAGATCGCGCCGAAAGATCCGAATCAGTATATCCTGCGCTATCAGATTCTGCGGGAGCAGCGCGCGCCTATTGAGCAGCAGATCGAGGCTCTGGAAGAGTTTAAGAAATCTGAGTATATCGAAGAGTGGGCATATGAACTGGCAAAACTCTATCAGGAAGCCGGCATGACTGCTGAATGTCTGGAAGAATGTGATGACCTTATTCTCTGGTTCAGCGAAGGGAAGTATGTATATAAGGCGATGGAACTTAAAATGCAGTACAAACCGCTGACACCTTCCCAGCAGGAAAAATATGATCACAGATTTGAAAAACCGTCTGCCGAGACAGAAGAGATGCCGGATCTGCTGACATATGCGGAAGAAAAAGCCGGGGATGAGGACGAGGCAGACGTATACGAAGCAGAGGAAGCGCCGGAGGAAGAAGGCACGGATGCAGAAGAGGA
>DXIU01000126.1 GCA_019112765.1 Candidatus Mediterraneibacter norwichensis
AATCTGTCAGAAAAACAAAAGATCTGATGTCTGATGTTAAGGCCTGAGATGAATCTGCCCGAACGCAGTGAGTTTTCATCTCAGGCCTTGCTTTTAATCAGATTTCAGATCCTTTATTTTTCTCAGATTCCAGAGTGGAACAAGGATCCCACATCACGTATCTCCGTCCCGTTCTATCCAGGAAATTCTGAATATTTTCCGGTATTTCTTAATTCGAGTTCATTTCGACAAATCCGAATTCATAATCCTCTGTGTGGAAGCATATGATTTCTGTACGGGGGTGATTTTTTGATTTATGTAGTGGAAAAAGGTGACACGCTGGAACGTATTTCGGAGGAGAATGGTGTGCCGGTGTGGAAGATTATATATGACAACCAGCTGGATCTGCCGGACCGGCTGGTTCCCGGGCAGGCTCTTCTTTTATTGAAGGAGGGAGAAAAGGGATATGAGGGGGAAGGGTTCAGAACAGGAGGATATGCGTATCCTTTTATTGAGCCGGAAATTCTGACGCAGGCCTTTCCGGCTCTCCGGGAACTTCTTGTTTTTTCCTATGGGTTTACATTTGAAGGAGATCTGGTCGCGCCTCTTCAGGATGATCTGTGGCTTGTGGAAGAGTCCTGGAAAAGAGGTGTAGAGCCGCTCCTTGTACTGACGCCGTTTTCCGGCGGAGCATTTAACAATCAGCTTGTAAAGGTACTGACTGAGAATGATGAGATTCAGGAGAAGGTAATTGATCAGCTGTACCGGGCGGTGGAGGACAACGGGTATGCAGGAGTAAATATTGATTTTGAATACATTCTTCCGGAAAACAGGATCAGATTTGCGCAGTTTGTGGGACGGGTGCGAAAGAGAATGAGTGCAGGGGGATATCGTACTTCTGTAGCCCTTGCGCCGAAAGTGTCTGATACACAGAAAGGGCTTCTGGTAGAGGGACTGGATTATTACCTTCTGGGAGAGAGTGCAGACTTTGTCTTTCTGATGACCTATGAGTGGGGGTATACATATGGCCCGCCCATGGCTGTGGCTCCGGCGGATAAGGTCAGACAGGTTCTGGAGTATGCTGTGACAAGGATTCCGGCAGAAAAACTGATTATGGGAATTCCCAATTACGGATATGACTGGCCGCTGCCTTACGAAAGAGGTCTTACGCGGGCCAGGACCATAGGAAATGTAGAAGCAGTACGGATCGCGGCGGAAAACGGCGCGGAAATCCGCTATGCCCGGATTGCGCAGAGCCCCTGGTTTACTTATATGTCGGCAGGGCAAAGCCATGAAGTGTGGTTTGAAGATCCCAGGAGTATCATGGCCAAACTGGATCTGGCAGGAGAATACGGGCTGTCGGGAATCGGTTACTGGAATCTGATGCGGCCGTTCCGGGCAAACTGGCTGCTGCTCGGCGATGGCGCGGAAAAATAAAGCCGGTCTATGCAGCCAGCTTATTCTGTTTTGCGAGATAGCAGCCGACGCCCAGAAGATCTGCGAGAAACCAGCCTATAGGTACGGACCACCATATGCCCGTTACTCCGAAGAAAGGCAGGGCGGAGAGTGCATAAGCCAGCGCCACCCGGGTGCCCAGGGATATGATTGTAAGCACAACAGACATTCCGGGTTTTCCGAGCGCGCGGTACAGGCCGTAGAGAAGGAAGAGAATACCGATCAGTGCATAGAATGCCCCTTCGATCCGCAGATAGCGGACCCCTTCAGAAATTACGGCAGTTTCTCCGGCATCTATGAACAGCGACATCAGCGGTTCTGCAAAAATGAAAACAGCCAGAGAGATGATCAGACTGAAACTGACAGAAGTCAGGACGGCAGAGCGGATTCCTTTTCTGATCCGGTCTGTTTTGCCTGCGCCGAAATTCTGGGCAATAAAGATAGAGAAGGCATTGCCGAAATCCTGGACAGGCAGATAGGCAAAGGCGTCGATCTTTACCGCTGCTGCAAAAGAGGCCATGACTGTTGTGCCGAAACTGTTGACCAGGCCCTGAACGGCAAGGATTCCCAGATTCATAATAGACTGCTGCAGGCAGGTAAGTGCAGAAAAGTTTGCAATCTCCTTTACGCGGGATATGCGGAGACGGACATTTTCATCGCGGCGCAGCAGGTGGGGAAATTTTATCTTTGTGTAAACCGCAATCCCGATTCCGGAGACATACTGTGAGATAACAGTGGCCTCTGCGGCTCCGGCTACGCCCCGGTTCAGGCCGGCAACAAACCACAGGTCAAGGAGAATGTTCATTCCTGCGGAAACGGCCAGAAAAGCAAGGGGAATGACAGAATTCCCCAGGGAGCGCAGCAGCGACGCAAAGAAGTTATAGAGAAAAATACCGATCAGCCCGGTAAATATAACGAGCAGATAATCCTTCATCATTTTCACAAGCTGGTCCGGGGTGCGCAGAAACCAGATAATCCAGTCAATACCGGCAAAGATCAGAAGGTTAAGAATAACCGTAACCATGCCAAGGAGTGCAAAGGAAGCGAGGATCCCCTCTTTCAGGCCTGTTTTGTCCTTCTGACCGAAACGGATAGAAAAGACCGTTCCGCTTCCCATCGCGAGTCCCAGAAGGATAGAAGTCAGAAATGTCATCAGTGAAAATGCAGACCCTACGGCGGCAAGGGCATTTTCTCCGAGAAAACGTCCGACAATCAGTGTATCCGCAATATTATAACACTGCTGCAGCAGATCTCCCAGAATCATGGGGACTGCAAAGCGGAGCATTGTTTTCATAACAGGACCGTGTGTCAGTTCTTGTTCCATTTTATTTATCACAGCTTTCTTTTCGTAAAATTATAATTAACATTCGAAATATATAATAGTTTATACAATGCAAAATGTCAATTGGCAACAGGCAAAAAGAAGAGTGCGTCTGCTTGACTACTTTTCCGGGGCCATTGTATAATGGCAGGAGAGCAGCGGCAGGGTACAGCGGGAATTATTCCCGGGTACAGATATGGGAGAGGAGGTATATTCTTATGTTTTTGGATGGACTTGACGATGTGGATCAGAAAATTGTAAGTCTGCTGATTCAGAATGCCAGAATGCCCTATTCAGAGATCGGACAGCAGATCGGGCTTTCCCGTGTGGCGGTGAAGATGAGAGTACAGGCTCTGGAACAGAAAGGCATTATAGAAGAATATACAACGGTCATTAACCCGCAGAAAATCAGCGGTGCGGTTTCCTGCTATTTTGAGATTGAGACAAAACCGGATGCCCTGATGGAGGTGGCCGGGATCCTGCAGAAAAATGATACGGTTACGCAGATTTACCGTGTTACCGGAAAGTGCAGGCTTCATGTACATGCGGTGGCTTCTTCCAATGAGGAGATGGAGGATCTGATCTGTCATACGATTGACAGGCTTCCAGGAGTTCTTGAGTGCAGCTGCAGCACGATACTTTCCAGAATCAAAGACATTAAAGGACTTCGGCTCTGAGAAAAGGGGGCGGCTATGGACGGCAGGATTATTATTTTCAGTTTTACCCGTACGGGAACAGAGCTGAGCCGGAAACTGAGCGGAATACTGGGCAGTACGGGCAGAGAGTGCAGGGGATATACAGCCGAAAAGTATGCGGGAGAGGGGGTGCTTCCGTTTCCCGATGACAAACAGAAACTGATCGGTGATAACTGGGGACGTGCAGCTTTTATTTTTATCGGCGCCGCCGGGATTGCTGTGCGGTATATCGCGACCTGGGTAAAGGACAAATTTACCGATTCTCCGGTGCTTGTGCTGGATGAAAAAGGGCAGTACGTGATTCCTCTGCTTTCCGGACACATCGGCGGGGCGGTATCTCTGGCTGATGAGATCGGGCAGAGGACCGGCGCGGTTCCGGTTCATACAACCGCAACGGATGTACAGGGGAAATTTGCGGCAGATGTATTTGCAGAAGAAAACGGCCTGCTGATTACAGACAGGAAGATGGCCAAAGAGATTTCCGCAGCTGTACTGGAAGAAGAAAGAATTGCATGCTATATAAAATCTTCCCGGTATCGCGTGTGCGGGAGGGCTCCTGAAAACCTTTTTATATGCAGGACCCTTTCTGAAACGAATGCATACAGATACCGCATTATAATATCGGACGATGACGTGCGGGAAAAAGACGAAAAAGGCAGCTCTCAGCCGCATGCGGAAGATGTGCGGAAAGAAGGCACCCTTTTGCTGAAGCCGAAAAATATAACAGCGGGAATCGGATGCAGGAAAGGAATCAGCGAAGAACTTCTTGAAGAGGGACTCAGCCGGATTCTGAAGCTTCATGGACTTGAGATCGGGCAGGTCGAGAGGATCGCAAGCATAGATCTGAAAAAAGAAGAGGAGGCCCTGATGGCTCTCTCTGAAAAATATCAGATCCCCTTTTTTACATATACAGCAGATGAACTTGGGAAAATTCCGGGTGTTACCTCGGGCTCGGAGTTTGTAAAGAAAACAACAGGGGTGGACAACGTATGTGAGAGAGCCGCCCTTCTGTGCTGTGAAAACGGAACGCTGGTACAGGGAAAATGTATCCGGGACGGAATGACTGCGGCACTGGCAAGACGGCCGCTGGAAATCAGGTTCTGATGTTCTTTCTTTATTGATAATACTCTGCATTTTCCGCAGACAGTAAAAAACGGAAGCTCTCTTTTTGAGAGACTTCCGTTTTTCAAAAAAGATATTCTGTCAGAACTCTGACTGAAGTGCATCATATCCGGTTTCCTTTGTACGGATCTTCATGGCACTTCTGATCTCATAACTGAAGATCTTGCCGTCTCCGACTTCATTTGTAAATGCGGCTTCCTGAATGGCAGTTATGACTTTTTTCTCCCATTCTTCAGAAGATACGACGATTTCGAATTTGATCTTCGGCTGAAGGAAAATATCAACTTCAGATCCGCGGACAATCTCTTTGTATCCGCGCTGTACTCCGCAGCCCATTACCTGGGATACTGTGATGCCATTGACCTGTATTTTATTGAGAGCGTCTTTTACTTCCTCGAATTTCTCTTCTCTGACGATTGCTTCTACTTTGATTAACATATTTCGTTCCTCCTATCCTTTCATATTATATAAATGTTACGGTTTAGTCGAAACCATTGAAGGACGGGTAAGCGTTCTCGCCATGCTGTGTGACGTCAAGTCCGATCATTTCATCCTTCTCATCAACACGAAGTTTTGTAAAGATGCGGATGATGCCGATGCAGATCAGAGAACCGACAACTGCCACAGCAATCGTTACAAGTATACTGATAATCTGTGCAACGAAAAGTTTTGTCTCGCCGAATACAAGTCCATCCCACTGAGCAACAGAGTTAATGGAGCTCTGTCCGAACAGGCCGGTTGCGATACCGCCCCAGATACCGCCGATACCGTGGCATCCGAATGCGTCCAGCGCGTCGTCGATTTTCAGTTTGTGTTTGATGAAATTCATCATAAAGTAACAGATCGGGCTGACAAGAGCTCCGATAATAAAGGAAGCCCAGATCGGTACGAAACCTGCTCCTGGCGTGATTGCTACGAGGCCGACAACAAGACCGGTGGACGCGCCTACAAGAGTAGGTTTGCCGTCTTTGATCGTATCAATCAGCATCCAGGAGAGCAGTGCCGTTGCGGCAGAGATAGAGGTTGTCATAAATGCATGGGCTGCAAGTCCGTCTGCCGCAAGGGCGCTTCCTGCGTTGAATCCGTACCATCCAAACCACAGAAGAGCGGCGCCGAGAACGACGAAAGGAATATTATGAATGCGGTAAGAAGTCTTCTCATAGCCGCGTCTTCTGCCAAGATAAACAGCAAGTACAAGTGCGCTCACACCGGAACTGATATGTACAACGTTTCCTCCGGCAAAGTCAACAGAACCGATAGAAGCAAGGAATCCGCCCTGTCCCCATACCATGTGAGCCATCGGGTAATAAACAATAATTGACCAGAGTGCGATAAACGCAAACAGTGCTTTAAATTTCATTCTTCCTACAACAGCACCAGTGATAAGCGCCGGTGTAATCATTGCAAACATCATCTGGAATGCGGCGTATACAAGATGTGGAATACTGTCCGAGTAAGGACCTGCCTCCCAGCCCACGCCGTTTAAGCCGAGCCATTCAAGACTTCCGATTACTCCGCCGTGATCAGTGCCGAAAGCAAGGGAATAACCGAACAGAGTCCACATAAATATGGAAAGTCCCATAATTGCCGCACAAGCCATCATTGTGTTAACTACGTTTTTTCTTCTGACAAGTCCCCCGTAGAAGAAAGCCAGTCCAGGCGTCATAATAAATACAAGCGCCGCGCAGATCATTATAAATCCTGTGTTACCTGTGTCCATAAAAATACCTCCCGTTTCCTGTAGAGTTAACAAATTTTTATGATTCCCCGGGTGCTTATCACAAAAAAGAGTTAAAACTGCTTTGTGATAAAAGAAAAGACGCCTGATTGGTGAATGCGGCATTTCCGCTTCATCATCAGACGTCTTTGTCTTGTGGCTAAGTCTAGCAGATTAAAAATTAAAAATCAAGAAAAAATCCGGAAAAAATAAAAATTTGGTTAAATATAAACAAATTTATTAAAAAAAACTAAAATAATCAGTCAAATTTACAGATTGTACACTTCATGATACAATATTGAAGTGTTTAAACGAATCAGGTACTTGATTATGAGCAGGCAGTGAAGCGGATCGCGAATATCTGTCTGACCAGCGAAAATCACAAAAACAGAGCGCTGGATTGGGAGAGCATAATGGGACAAGACAGAAAAATGCCCGGCATTCTGATATTTGCCGGGACAACGGAAGGGAGACTGCTGGCAGAATATGTCTCCGGAATTAATCAGAAGAATAAAGGATGCACGGGAAACGCTGCGGAATATCCGGCGCGATGTTTTGTGTGCACGGCCACCGGATACGGGAAGCGTATTCTGGATGATCTGCCGGGAGTTGTAATCTGTGCCGGACGAATGGACAGTGCCGGAATACAGAATTTTATAGAAAAAAACAGTATAGATCTGGTAATTGACGCCACACATCCATTTGCCGGGGAGGTCACAGCCAATATAAAGTCTGCCTGTGCTGCGGTTAATATGAAGATTGAGGCCAATAATATACTGCAAAAGCCTGCGGTGCGTTATGTGAGGTGTTTAAGAGAACAGGGGGGGCGTATATCCGGAGAGAATATCCGGGCGGCAGCCGGAGATGTAATGCAGAATGTAGAAAATTCTGCCGTATGGGCGGACTCTGTCGGTCAGGCAGTCTCGTATCTGAAAAAAACCACCGGAAATATTCTGATCGCGACCGGGAGTAAAGAACTTCATTTATATACAGAGATAGAAAATTACAGACAGCGCTGCTTTGCCCGTGTGCTTTCCACGCGGGAGGCGGTAGAAAAAAGTGTGGATCTGGGATTTGAGGGCCGGCATCTTATTGCCATGCAGGGCCCCTTTTCAGTGGAGATGAATCTTGCCCTTTTAAAACAGACAGAAGCGGCCTGGTTCGTGACAAAAGAATCCGGTACAACCGGCGGATTTGAAGAAAAACTGAAAGCGGCGCGGCTGGCGCAGGCGGTTCCGGTTATAGTCGGAAGACCGTATGAGACCGGGGAAAGCCTGGAAACGGTAAAAGAGATGATAAAGCAAATCGCGGTGAGGTGAAGCAATGAACGGAAACAGACAGGGAAATATATACCATTCTCTCGAAGAGCCGGTAAAAGACTGTTTTGGAAAAAGCGCCCGTGTGATCAGGGCGGACAGCGTTTCAGGGGGCGATATTAACAGCGCCTACAGAGTGAGTATTTCTACCGGTGATCGTATTTTTGTAAAAGCCAATTCCATCAGAAATCTGAATTTTTTTCTGACCGAATCCAACGGGCTTCAGGCACTGCGTTCCACAAAGAAAATCGGGGTTCCGGCAATACTCGGAGCAGGAGTGGATGAGAAGAGAGAAATTTCATTTCTTGCCCTTGAATATATAGAAAGTTCGCCCCGGACCGCCTCTTACTGGGAGACTTTCGGGCATGAGCTGGCCGGGCTGCACAGAGCTGAGTGCGTGAAATTTATAAACACTGATGATGGCAGAGCAAAATACGGCTTTATGGAAGATAATTATATCGGCGCCACTCCTCAGACAAATCAACCGCAAGAGAACTGGATTGATTTTTACCGTGAATGTCGGCTCCTTCCGCAGATCACCATGGCAGAGAAATACTTAGAGCCCGCCGTGAGAAAAAAAGCGGACTGGCTTCTGGATCATCTTGATCTATATTTGCGGGAGCCTGAATTTCCATCTCTGCTTCACGGAGATCTGTGGAGCGGTAATATGATGTGCGGAAAAGGCGGCAGGGCGTGGATCATAGACCCGGCAGTTTATGTGGGAGATTTTGAGGCGGATCTGGCCATGACGCAGATGTTCGGAAGGCTGCCGGAGAGATTCTACGCGGCATATGATGAGGTGAATCCGATCGACAAGAGGGGATATGCACAGCGGAAAAACCTGTACGACCTGTATCAGCTCCTGAATCATCTGAATTTATTCGGGAGTACGTATCTCAGGAGTGTTGTGGACATTATAAATATGTATGCCGGAGTCTGATAAAGGACAGAGCCGGCTGACGAAGGAGAGAGAAATATGAGACTGTTTATTGCGATCTGTCTGTCGGACGAAATGAAGAAAGCGCTGATTTCCCGTATGACAGGAGCAGTTTCGTTCCACATATCACGCTGATCCGGAAAGTATCCGCGAAGAAACCGTATCAGGTCCGTCTGGGGAAAGCAGACGCATATACATGACTCCAAAACCAATCGTAATGATCCGCTTCTTACTTTTATATCCGTAGTTATGTGTGATTATCAGCCGGATTGTTGGGAAAAATTCCTTGCAATGCCCATTCATATGTGATATACTGCAAATGTTGCAAAAAAACACGTATGCGGATTTTTCTGACGGTGCCCAAGCCGGAAGTACCGGACGGTCTCAGAAAAGAAAACATACGGAAGATCAAAAACCAAATGGAGGAAAGAAACATGAGTGTTATTTCAATGAAACAGCTTTTAGAAGCAGGTGTTCACTTTGGACATCAGACAAGAAGATGGAACCCGAAAATGGCTCCGTACATCTACACAGAGAGAAATGGTATTTACATTATCGACCTGCAGAAATCTGTAGGAATGGTTGACGATGCATATAAAGCCGTTTCTGACATCGCTGCAGAGGGCGGCACAATCCTTTTTGTAGGAACAAAGAAACAGGCTCAGGACGCGATCAGAACAGAGGCAGAGCGCTGCGGAATGTTCTATGTAAACGAGAGATGGCTGGGCGGTATGCTTACAAACTTCAAGACGATCCAGAGCCGTGTAAAACGTCTCAAAGAGATCGAGGCTATGTCAGAGGACGGAACATTTGACGTACTTCCGAAAAAGGAAGTTATCGCTCTGAAAAAAGAGTGGGCAAAACTTGAGAAGAACCTGGGCGGTATCAAAGAGATGAAGAGACTTCCGGATGCTATCTTCGTTGTAGATCCGAAGAAAGAAAGAATCTGTGTTCAGGAAGCTCATACACTGGGAATTCCGCTGATCGGCATCTGTGATACAAACTGTGATCCGGAAGAACTGGATTATGTAATTCCGGGTAACGATGACGCAATCAGAGCAGTCAAACTGATCGTTTCCAAGATGGCAGACGCTGTGATCGAGGCAAACCAGGGCGCTGCGGCTGATGAAGAGTACTATGAAGAGGATGCTGCTTACGAAGAGGCAGAGACAGCAGAATCTGAAGAAGCGGTAGAAGAGTAAGAACTTTATTTAATGGAGGAATTTATCATGGCAATCACAGCAGGAATGGTAAAAGAATTAAGAGAAATGACAGGCGCAGGCATGATGGACTGCAAAAAGGCTCTTACAGAGACGAACGGCGATATGGACGCAGCTGTTGAGTACCTGAGAAAGAACGGACAGGCAAAGGCTGAGAAGAAGGCCGGAAGAATCGCTGCAGAGGGTATTGTTAAGACTGTTGTCAGAGACGATAAAGTGGCAGCAATCGTTGAGGTTAACTCAGAGACAGACTTCGTTGCAAAGAACGAAGAGTTCCAGGGATTTGTTGACGCTGTTGTAAATCAGGTTGCTGATAATGATCCGGCTGACATGGATGCATTCATGGCAGAGGCATGGGCTGCGGATCCGTCCAAGACTGTAAAGGACGCTCTTGTTGAGAAGATCGCGGTTATCGGGGAAAACCTGAACATCAGAAGATTCGAGAGAGTAAACGCTGAGAACGGATGCGTGGTATCCTACATTCACGGCGGCGGACGTATCGGTGTTCTCGTAGTTGCTGATACAGACGTTGTAAATGACGAGATTAAGACATGCCTGAAGAACGTGGCTATGCAGGTTGCAGCTATGTCTCCGAAGTATGTATCCCGTGATGAAGTGTCTCAGGAATACATGGATCATGAGAAAGAGATCCTGCTTGCTCAGGCGAAGAAAGAGAACCCGGAGAAGCCGGACAATATCATTGAGAAGATGATTATCGGACGTCTCAACAAAGAGATGAAAGAGATCTGCCTGCTTGATCAGGTATATGTACAGGACAGCGACCTGACAGTCGCAAAATATGTTGACAAGGTAGCGAAAGAAAACAACGCAAACCTTGCAGTGAAGAAATTTATCCGTTTTGAGACTGGCGAAGGAATCGAGAAGAAAGAAGAGAACTTCGCTGAGGAAGTAGCAAAACAGATGGCTGGAAACTAAGTGAATCAAGTCCGAAGGACGCAGATGAACTGTAGTTGGAAGCTATGCAGCGCTGCTTAGCGAACCGAGCCTGAAAGGCGAAGGTGAGGTTAGCAACAGTCGCATGGGAATGTAATTTTCTAAAACCAAAGGTGCTTGAAGCCCTTGAAAATCCCGTAAAACGGGCGTTTTCAAGGGCTTTTTTGCGTTCCGGAGCAAATCCGTAAAGTATCATAAATTATCGCTTTTTACGGGCAAATTTGGGGGATTTTTGGGGGAATCTTTTATGGAAATCAATTTTATATAAATATTTGAAATGCTTTCATGGCCGTTATACAATGATATCAGAAAAGATAAGACATGATTGAAAGAATCAGCAGAAAGGCGGTGCCGGTCAATGAAAAAGATGCTCTCTGTAACATTTATTATTGTGTGCGCCTTTGCAGCACTGTTGTCGGGCTGTGCAGACAGCAGACGGACAGAAGATCCGGAATCACAATCGTCAGGATCTGATTCTGATATAGTACAGGAATTCCGGGCTGCAGAAGATGAGGGTGCAGAGCAAAATGCTAAGGAGGAAGAAACTATGGACAGGAAAATGATCGTAGAGGTTGGCGGAAAACATTTTACCGCCACATTAGAGGACAATAAAGCGGCGGATACTCTGGCGGAAATGATGCAGGAGGATCCGGTTACCATTCAGATGAGCGACTATGGCGGCTTTGAAAAAGTGGGTGATCTGGGAACGGAACTGCCCACAAGCAACAGACAGACAACGACTCGGGCAGGGGATATTGTGCTGTATCAGGGAAATCAGATTGTTATTTTCTACGACTCGAATTCCTGGAGTTATACAAGGCTGGGGAGGATTGACGACCTGACCGGCTGGGAAACTGCGCTTGGAGACGGAGATGTCACGGTGACATTTGCATTGGAGGAATAAAGATAAAGATTTTTTGAACATATATTGAAACGGTGTCGAAACAATGAGAAATCCTGAAAATGTGTATGTAATGAGAAGCAGCTGTTCCGGCTGATTCTTACTGTGTTATACTGATGTAAAAGGATGGTTTGAACAGCCTGTGCAGGGCAGAAAGGAGAAAACGATGTCAGTAAAAGGTGCAGTTATGGTTCCCCATCCGCCGCTGATCGTACCTGCGGTGGGGCGAGGGGAAGAGAAAAAGATTCAGGCCACAGTGGATGCTTATCACCAGGCGGCCCGGCAGATTGCGGCATGGAGGCCGGATACTGTGGTTATTACATCTCCCCATTCCGTTATGTACGCGGATTATTTTCACATTTCACCGGGAAAGGGCGCCAGGGGAAGTTTCGCCCGGTTCCGTGCGCCGCAGGCAGAGTTTCAGGCAGAGTATGACACAGAATTTGTCCGGGTGCTGTCTCAGGAAGCGGAGGCAAGAGACATCCCGGCGGGCACGCTGGGGGAGCGGGATAAAAGCCTGGATCACGGGACTATGGTGCCTCTGTATTTTCTGAACCAGTATGATACCGATTACCGGCTGGTGCGGATCGGCCTGTCGGGTCTTTCGCTTACAAAACATTACGAGCTGGGAGCGTGTATAAAAAAGACGGCAGAACTTCTGGGACGGAATACTGTAATTATCGGAAGCGGCGACCTGTCCCATAAGTTAAAGGAAGACGGACCCTATGGATTTCAGAAAGAAGGACCGGAGTATGATGCCCGCATTATGGATGTGATGGGACGGGCCGCGTTCGGAGAACTTTTTGATTTTTCCGAGGAGTTCTGCGACAGGGCGGCAGAGTGCGGCCATCGGTCCTTTACAATTATGGCCGGAGCGCTGGACGGACTTTCGGTAAAAGCCGGGCGCCTGTCCCATGAGGGAACATTCGGCGTCGGATACGGCATCTGTACTTATGAAGTGACGGGCCGGGATCAGGAGCGGCATTTTCTGGAACAGTATTTTCAGGAGCAGAAGGAGAAGATCAGAAAGAGAAAGATGGCAGAAGATCCGTATGTCTCTCTTGCCAGACAGACGATAGAGACATATGTGAAGACAGGAGAGAAGATCAGAGTTCCGCAGAATCTGCCGGAAGAGATGTATTCCGGACGTGCCGGAGTATTTGTATCCCTGAAAGAGGATGGCCGGCTCAGGGGCTGTATCGGAACCATTGCCCCGGTACGGGGGAATATTGCGCAGGAGATTATCGAAAACGCCATAAGCGCGGCTGTAAGGGATCCCCGGTTTCATGCAGTGGAGCCGGAGGAACTGGACCGTCTGGTATACAGTGTGGATGTGCTGGGAGATACAGAAGAAATTGATTCTGCGGAAGAGCTGGATGTGAAGCGGTACGGCGTTGTTGTGAGCAGGGGGCGCAGAAGAGGCCTGCTTCTTCCGAATCTGGAGGGCGTGGATACGGTGGAGCAACAGATCCGTATTGCAAAGCAGAAAGCCGGAATTCCGGATGAGGCTGAGGACGTCCGCCTGGAGCGCTTTGAGGTGGTGAGACACTTTTGACAGAATATAAGAAAAGAGCAGTATGTCCCGTCTGCCCTCATCACTGCAGCTTAAAAGAAGGACAGTACGGCAGATGCAGGGCAAGGAAAAATGAAAAAGGAACGATTATCTGCGTCAATTACGGAAGAATAACAGCACTGGCGCTGGATCCTGTTGAAAAGAAGCCCCTCCGGCATTTCTTTCCGGGAAGTATGATTCTGTCAGCGGGCAGTTATGGCTGCAACCTTTCCTGTCCTTTCTGCCAGAATTATCAGATTTCCATGGCGGGATCTGAGGAGAAAGAGGCCGCAGATTATGTGACAGATGAAGCAGCTGCGGGAGTTCCGGATTTCCGGGAGATGAGTCCGGAAGAACTGGCAGAGCTGGCGGAGGATCTTCGCGGCAGAGGAAATATCGGTGTGGCCTTTACCTATAATGAACCTCTGGTGGGATACGAATTTGTCCGTGATACGGCGCGTCTGGTGCGGCGGCGGGGAATGAAAAATGTGCTGGTTACAAACGGAACGGGAGAGATACCTGTGCTGGAAGAACTTCTGCCCTGTATAGACGCCATGAACATCGATTTAAAAGGGTTTACTCGGGATTACTACTGGAAACTGGGCGGAGATCTTGATACAGTGAAGGCTTTTATAAAGCGTGCGGCGCAGGTGTGCCATGTAGAACTTACCACTCTGATTGTTCCGGGAGAAAATGATTCCTTGGAGGAGATGGAGCGGCAGGCCGGATGGATTGCCGCGGTGGATCCGGATATTGTCCTTCATGTGACCCGGTTCTTCCCCAGGTACCGGATGACGGACAGGAAAGCCACCGATGTGGAACTTATATACCGTCTGCGGGACGCGGCGGGGAAATATCTGAAGCATGTATATACCGGGAACTGCTGAAAGCAGATCCTGAAGCAGGAAAATTATGATTTCTGATGAAGCTGTGAGGACGATTTGATGCCAGCACAGCTTCTTATGTTTTACAGAACTGCATTTTTACGCTATACTATACAGGAAATATCAGAAAAGGCTGCACAGGATACTGGATCGTCTGATCCGTATGGCGGGGAATCTGTGCAGAACAAAGAAATGAGAGGATAAAAATTATGGCAGTTTTTCGTGCGGTTTACAATATACTCTGGGGTGATATTATTACGATCCCCCTGCCCGGCGGCAGTTCCCTGGGACTTTCCCTTCTGGTGATTATTCTTGTCCCGGCAGGACTTTATTTTACAATACGGACAAGATTTCTCCCATTCCGGCTTTTCCCGGAGATGCTCAGAGTCACCCTTGAGAGTAACAAAAAAACAGATAAAGAAGGAATTTCCGGCCTGCAGGCCCTGATTGTCTCTACGGCCTGCCGGGTAGGCATGGGAAATCTGGTAGGCGTGGTGGCGGCCATCTCAGCCGGGGGAGCGGGAGCGGTATTCTGGATGTGGGTCATCGCGCTTCTGGGGTCTTCCACCGCATTTATTGAAGCCACGCTGGCACAGATCTATAAGGAAAAAGATCCCCTTTACGGCGGATACCGGGGCGGCCCGGCATACTATATTCACCGGCTTTTTATCAAAAAAAACAGTCTGAGAAAACATTCGGTGATTGCGGTGCTGTTTGCTCTTTCCGGACTGATCTGCTGGTGCGGAATCAGTCAGGTAATCGGCAATTCTATCTCATCTTCCTTTGAGAATGCCTTTCACGTGCCGCCGCTTTATTCTACCATTGTTCTGGTAGTAATTGCAGCGGTGATTGTGCTCCGGAAAAATGCGACCGTGAAGGTCCTGGATATTATGGTCCCCATTATGGCGGCATGCTATTTCTTTATTACGCTTTTTATTATTGTAAAAAACGCGGGACAGCTGCCGGCTGTTTTTGAGCGGATTTTTGCAGAAGCGTTCGGCTTCCGCCAGGTTGTGGGCGGCGGCATCGGCGCGGTGATTATGAACGGCGCCAAGAGAGGGCTGTTTTCCAATGAAGCGGGATCCGGTTCCGCACCCTGCGCGGCAGCGGCGGCGGATATCAGCCATCCGGCAAAGGAAGGACTTCTGCAGGCCCTGGGCGTGTTTATTGATACCCTTGTAATCTGCAGTTGCTCTGCTATGATTATGCTTCTGACGCCTGTGGGAATGACAGAGGGCCTGGAGGGCATGGATCTGCTGCAGACGGCAATGCAGTACCATTTAGGAGAGTTCGGCGTAATCTTTATTGCGGTGATTCTGTGGCTGTTCAGCTTTTCCACATTTCTCGGAATCCTGTTTTACGCAAGGCCCAATGTGGCATATCTTTTCGGAGATAACTGGCTGTCTCAGACCCTGTACAAGGTGCTGGCTCTTGTTATGCTCTTTGTAGGCGGCCTGGCTGCCTACCAGTTTGTCTGGGATCTGGGAGACGTGGGGGTAGGTCTGATGACCGTGTTTAATATGATCGCTCTTATTCCCCTTGCGCCGAAAGCTCTTGCGTCGCTGAGAGATTATGAGAAAAATGAGATGAGGAAATAAACAGTGAGGTGACTGCCGGTGAAAAAGATACTGATTATTGAGGATGATGCCACATTGCGGGAGGAACTGCGTCTTCTGCTGGAAAACGGCGGATATGCGCCCTGCGTAACCACAGATTTTGAGAATGCGGCTGATGAGGCGGCGCAGCTCAGGCCGGATCTTGTTCTGCTGGATATCCTTCTGCCGGATGCCAATGGCCAGTCCATTCTCCGGGAAATCCGTTCCGGATCGGATATCCCTGTGGTTATGCTGACAAGCCGCGGCACGGATGCAGATGAGATTATCAGCCGCAGCAGCGGAGCAGACGACTATGTGACGAAACCCTATAATCCCGCCCTTCTTCTCCTGCGGATTGAGACTGTCCTCAGAAGGACGGGCGGGCGCGGCAGCGAGGAGGAACTTACTTACCGGGGAATGCGGCTGAATCTTCTGAGAAGTTCTGTCACATATAAGGGAGCTGAGACGGTTCTGTCCCGGAACGAAATGAATATTCTGCACTGTCTTCTGAAAAAGCGGGGAACGATTGTATCCCGGGATGAGCTGATGGACTATCTGTGGGACCGCAGTGATTTTGTAGATGACAATACGCTGACAGTCAATATCAATCGTCTGAGAAAAAGACTGGAAGGGCTGGGCTTTCCGGATGTGATTGAGACAAGGCGGAAACAGGGGTATATGCTTGTATGAGACCGGGAAAATATATAAAAGACCATATTTATCATATTCTGCTGTGGACGGCGGGGATTCTTCTGGCAGACGGAACCGTATATCTGTTTGGCGGAAGCTCTGTGTTTCTTGTTTTTCTGACCGTGATTCTGGCAGGCGCATGCGGTGCTGTCTTTTATTATGATTTTTCACGGAAACGGCGGTTTTATGACGATCTTCTGGGAAAACTGGAACGTCTTGAGGAAAAATATCTTGTGGCGGAGATGATGAAGGAGCCGGGATTTCTGGAAGGGAAGATTCTCTACCATTCCTATGTGGACATCCTGAAATCCATGAACGACGCCATCGGACGGCATGAACGGGTCAGCGGAGAGTTCCGCCGGTATGTGGAAACATGGATCCATCAGGTCAAGCTTCCGATTGCAAGCGCAAAGCTTATTCTTCATAATAATCCCGGCGAAACCGGGAGACGTCTGAAGGAACAGCTTTCAAGAATTGAAAATGACGTGGAGCAGGTGCTGTACTACATCCGCAGTGAAGTGCCCCAGAATGATTACAGTATCTCTTCCTGTTCTCTCAGGGAAATCGTGGAGGATACGGTGAGGGAAAATAAGGACAGTCTGATACTGAATCAGTTTTCTGTTTCCGTGGACGTGGGAGAGCAGTACGTGTATACGGACCGGAAATGGCTTGCGTTTATGCTGGGGCAGATCATCAGCAACAGTGTAAAATACTGCCGGGAGGAGCAGCGGAAGATCCGCTTTTTTACAGAGGAAGATGCAGAAGGAAATGTAATTCTGTGGACAGAGGATAACGGATGGGGAATTGACAGTGCGGATCTGCCCCGGATATTTGAAAAATCCTTTACCGGGAAAAACGGCAGACGGCTCTCTTCTACCGGAATGGGACTTTATATCTGCAGCAGGCTGTGCGGGGAGCTGGGACACCGGATAACGGCCCGCTCCGAAGCAGGAGAGTATACCAGAATCGGAATTACCTTTGGAACAGGGAGTGCTGAGAAAAGCGGCCGGGAGACTGACGGGAAATAAAGGAAATATAAGAGTATACAGAAGAACGGACCGGTCTTTTGTATGCTCTTTTATTCTACAGGAAAGTCTTCCGGACTGCCGGCAGAAAAATGATGACTGCAGTATTGCGGCAGCGCGTAAACTTACAGATCTGTAAGTTTATGAAATTCCTTTCAATGGTACAGAAATGCAGGAGAAGATATGCTGTATATAAAGAAAACCGTGTGTACGCACGGGCAGGAAAGGATGGATTGATTATATGAGCGGACTGCTGAGAGTAGAGAATCTCGTAAAATATTACGGGAACAGGTCAAGTCTTACAAAAGCGCTGAATGATATATCCCTGAATGTGGAGGAAGGGGAATTCACGGCAATTATGGGGGCTTCCGGTTCCGGCAAAACTACGCTTCTGAACTGCATCTCCACCATTGACCGGCCCACGGCCGGGCATATCTATATTGACGGGGTGTGCACCTCAAAGCTGAAGCGCAATGCACTGGCGGACTTCCGCAGAGACCGGCTGGGATTTATCTTTCAGGAGTTTAATCTGCTGGATACACTGACAGTTTGTGAGAACATTGCCATTGCTCTGCAGATTCAGAGATGCGCGCCGAAAGAAGTGCAGGGAAGGGCGCGGGAAGCGGCAGAAAAGCTGGGAATTGCAGATGTACTGGACAAATATCCCTATCAGATATCCGGCGGGCAGAAGCAGAGGACGGCGGCGGCCCGGGCAATTGTTACACACCCTTCTCTGATTCTTGCCGACGAGCCTACCGGAGCGCTGGATTCCAGAAACGCGCGGCAGCTTCTGGACAGTCTGGAAAAGCTGAACCGGGAGGAAAACGCAGCCATTCTGATGGTAACCCACGACGCATATACAGCCAGTTATTCATCAAGAGTTCTGTTTATCAAAGACGGCAGACTTTTCCATGAGCTGAGACGGGGAAAAGAGGACAGAAAAGCATTTTTTGAACAGATTATGAATGTGACAGCCCTTATGGGAGGTGATCTGAATTATGCTGTTTAGCCTTTCCTTAAAAAATATCAGAAAGAGCATAAAAGATTATTCGATTTACTTTTTTACCCTGCTTCTGGGCGTCTGTATTTTTTATGTGTTCGATGCCATCGGCGACCAGACTGCCATGATGGAATTGTCCGGGACCAAATCCCGCATTGTGCACACCATGAATACCGCGCTTTCCGGTATGAGCGTGGTTGTTTCCCTTATTCTGGGCTTCCTGATCGTCTATGCCAGCCGCTTTCTGATACGCAGGAGAAAGAAGGAACTGGGAATTTATCTTACGCTGGGCATGAGAAGAAGCGCGGTTATCCGTATCCTGCTGACAGAGACGGTCCTGATCGGACTGCTTTCTCTGGGCGCCGGCCTTCTGATCGGCATCGGGCTGTCTCAGTTTATGTCGCTGTTTGTGGCGAATATGTTCGAGGCGGATATGAGCAGATTTGTGTTTACCATCTCTCTGGCGGCTGTCGGAAAAACGATCTGCTATTTTGTGATTATCTATCTTGTCGTGATTGTTATGAATATTGTAGTTGTGGCCAGATCCCGGCTGATCCGTCTGCTGGTAGCGGACCGGGTGCAGGAAACGATACATCTGAAAAATCCGGCGGTCAGCTTTTTCCTGTTTCTGGCAGCCTGCGGCATGCTTGCTTTCGCGTACTATAATGTGACGGCCAATCAGGAGGCGATGGAGACCCAGGGAGATGTGATGCTTCAGATTCTTCTGGGAATCGCGGGAACCTTTCTGATCTTCTGGTCTGTATCCGGATTCGTTCTGGCAATTGTCAAAAAGATTCCGGGCATATACAACAGACGGCTGAATTCCTTTGTGCTGGGTGAGGTAAGCGCCCGGATCAATACCTCGGCAGCTGCAGGCACCATTATCTGTCTGCTGCTTTTCGCGACCATCTGTATCCTGTCCGCGGCATTTACGCTGAAGGCGGACAGGGAATGGCGGATGGAAAATCAGGCTCCTGCGGATGTGTGTATGTGGCGGTCTGTGCCGGAGGGGACAAAGTATGATACAGATGAAAGTGTAAGAGCGGTTCTTGAGGAAAAGGGATTTGATATGGAAGCGCTGGATGTGCGGGGAGAGTTCGTCATATATAAGAGAGCCGAGGCCACCGAGGGTGCGGTAATGGGAAGCTTCATGGACCGCCTTCTGGAACAGGATCCCACATTTCAGGCCATGGCGGAAAATACGGTGGAGATCATCCGGGCAGGTGATTACAACAGGGCGGCCGGCATCTACGGATTTGAGCCGGTAAAGCTTGGCCCGGATCAGTATGCCGTAAGCTGTGACTATCCCTCCATGCAGGAATTTTTCAATCAGGGACTGATGGAAAACGATACGGTTGAAATATGCGGAAGGACACTGAAAGCGGCTTATCCGGAGTGTGTGGAAGGGTATATACAGATGAGTTATTCCGAGTCCAACATGGGACTTCTTGTAGTGCCGGACGACCTTCCTCTGACGGAACAGGACGTATTTCAGAGCTGTCTGATTTCAGACTATACGCCGGAATATGATAACCGGGATTTTTATTCCTGGATGGATGACGGCGGATTTGAAGAACAGATAAATGCCGGTCTGACAGATACAGAGTCCGGCAGCGGACAGGAAGATCAGGGCGCAGTTCAGATCAGTACCAGATCCCGCATTTATGACGACAGCATCGGCTCCAGCGCGATGGCGGTCTTTATTGCCCTGTATCTGGGATTTGTGTTTATTGTCAGCGGGGCGGCGATTCTTGCCCTGAAGGAAATGTCCGACGCCATAGACAGCAGGGGAAAATACAGAATTCTCAGGCAGCTGGGAGCGGGAGAGAAAGAAGTGAACCGGGCGCTGGTGATCCAGATGGGTATCTTTTTCGGCTTGCCGCTTCTTCTGGCAGCGGTGCATTCTGTTTTCGGCATCCAGGTCAGCTATACCATGCTGGGAATCTATGCATCTGTGGACTCCCTGCCGCCTCTGATTGTTGCGGCAGTGCTGATCGGTATTTTATATGGAGGATATTTTGCGGTATCGTATCTGTGCTGCAGGCGGGTGATCAGAGTATCCGGGGACACTTGTGGAACTGGAGTATGACACATATGAATCCATGACTTACGAGGAACACAGTCAGGTGCTTCATAAGAGAGCAATTGTATATCTTCCCTACGGATATTCTGAAGAAGAACCGTATAATGTGTTTTACCTGATGCATGGAGGGTGGAGCAATGAGACCACTTATCTGTATTTTCTGGAACAGGAGGGCGGCGTACACAGCGGAGAACATGCACAGGAATATTTCTATAACGGGCTGTGCTGGATCTGGCAGTAGAGAAAAAAGATTCAAAAACAGAGTTTCTTTAAAAAAGTTGTATTGTTTTTATTATCTAAAAGCAATACAACTTTTTATTATTCTCCAAAAACCTGAAAAAAATTTTATAAATACTGCGAATTGTATTGAAAGTTGTTTTGTTATATAGTGTAATAGTAGACAGGATATCTTCTTTGATTCAGAAGGGAAGGGAGGGCCGGAAATGCAGAAAAAATACGAGACAGTTGTATGCTGGGTGCTTGACGAGATTGAAAGCGGAAATTTAAGCTACGGCGACCGGCTTCCTTCTGAAAAGGATCTGATGGAAAAGTTTCAGGTAAGCCGGCAGACGATCCGCAGAGCACTGGAAGTTCTGGCGGAAAAAGGAACCGTTGAGGGAAGAAGGGGGAGCGGCACTTATGTGGCGGTCAACAGGAGACGGCGTGAACGGAGGGAAATCCGGATCGCGGTAATGCCTACTTATGTGGACACCTATATATTCCCGGCCATTATAAGAGGGATTGAGTCGGTGTTTTCCAGGGAAGGATGCACACTTCAGCTTTCTGTGACCAATAATACAGTGGAGCGGGAGCGGATGTTTTTGAAGGAATTCCTTAACACCCAGTCCGTTGACGGTGTTATAGCGGAAACGGTTAAAAGCGGACTCCCAAGTCCGAATCTGGAACTATACGACAGCCTTGAGAAGTCCGGAATTCCGGTTCTGTTTATTAACAGCTTTTACAGCGGACTTAATATCCCGCATATCAGCCTGAACGACAGAAAAGCCGGATATGCCGCAACGAAACACCTTCTGGACTGCGGGCATACGCGGGTGGGAGGTATCTTCAAGGCAGATGACGGTCAGGGACATCTTCGTTATGCAGGGTATACAGATGCCCTGATGGAACGGGATATCAAAGTCCGGGGCAGCAAGATCATATGGATGGATTCCGAGGAAATCCGTGATATGGAAGAAGACGCAGGCCGGATTCTGAAACGGCTGAAAGGCTGTACAGCCTGCGTCTGCTACAATGACGAGATCGCAAATCATCTGGTAGGTATTCTTACAAAAGCAGGAGTGCGGGTCCCGAGAGATATCTCTATTGTAGGGATCGATAATTCCAGTCTGGCACAGTTCTGCAGCGTACCGCTTACCTCGGTACGCAACCCGGTGGAAGAGCTGGGACGCGCGGCGGCGGAATGCATGGTCGCGAAGATCTGCAGGAACCAGGAGATGAAAACCGAAGAATTCGAACCGGAACTTGTAATGCGCAATTCTGTCCGGGTAATCAGCGAGGTATCCTGACAGAGATAATTATTTCTGATAAAAACACCGGAAAAGAAACGGTGTTTAAAAATAGAAAGGAGACAAAAATTATGCTGGAACAATTAAAAAAAGAAGTGTATGAGGCAAACATGCTGCTTCCCAAGTACAACCTGGTAACATTTACCTGGGGAAATGTCAGCGGAATCGACAGGGAGTCAGGACTCTTTGTTATCAAGCCGAGCGGTGTGGAGTACGATCTTCTCAAACCGGAGGACATGGTTGTTATGGACCTTCAGGGAAATAAGGTGGAGGGAAGATACAATCCGTCTTCTGATACCCCGACTCATCTGGTGCTCTACAATCGTTTCAAAGATATCGGCGGTGTGGTTCATACACACTCAGCATGGGCTACAAGCTGGGCTCAGGCGGGCCGGGATATCCCATGCTACGGAACAACACATGCAGATTATATTTACGGCGAGATCCCCTGTGTGCGCAACCTGACAAAAGACGAGATCGAGGAAGCTTATGAGAAAAACACAGGTGTTCTGATCGCGGATGAATTTGAGGCAAGGAAGAAAGATCCCATCGCCGTACCGGCAGTACTGTGCAAAAACCACGGTGTATTTACATGGGGCAAAGACGCTCACGAAGCAGTTCACAATGCAGTTGTGGCAGAAGAAGTGGCGAAGATGGCTGCAAGATGCGAGATGATCAATCCGAACGTAAAACCAGCTCCCCAGGAGCTTCAGGACAAGCATTATTACAGAAAACACGGAGCAAATGCTTATTACGGACAGAACAATAACTAGGACAGCGCCCGGCAGGGAGCTGCCTGTAACCCGCAACAGGTAACAGGGACAGATTATTTGTCCTGGATTATAAAGATTTAAAACAGGAGGAAAACAAACATGCTGAAACAAAAGGAGTACAAATTCTGGTTCTGCACAGGCTCTCAGGATTTATACGGAGATGAGTGCCTTGCAAAAGTTGCTGAGCATTCCAAAATTATTGTTGAGAAAATCAACGAGTCCGGCCTGCTTCCCTACGAAGTAGTATGGAAACCGACACTGATCACAAACGAACTGATCAGAAAGACATTTAATGAGGCAAATGTAGATGAGAACTGTGCAGGCGTTATCACATGGATGCATACATTCTCACCGGCAAAATCCTGGATTCTCGGTCTTCAGGAATACAGAAAGCCGCTGCTTCATCTGCACACTCAGTTCAACCAGGAGATTCCGTATGATACCATCGATATGGACTTTATGAACGAGAACCAGTCCGCTCACGGCGACCGCGAGTACGGCCATATCTTCAGCCGTCTCGGAATTGAGCGCAAGATCGTTGTAGGTCACTGGACGGATGAAAATGTGCTGAAGAAAATCGCATCCTGGATGCGTACGGCAGTAGGTATTATTGAAAGCAGCCATGTACGTATTATGAGAATTGCAGACAACATGAGAAACGTTGCTGTTACAGAAGGCGACAAAGTTGAGGCACAGATCAAATTCGGATGGGAAGTTGACGCTTATCCGGTAAATGAGATCGCAGAGGCTGTAGAGGCAGTCAGCGAAAGCGATGTGAAAGCTCTGACAGATGAGTACTACGATACATATGAGATCCTTCTTGAGGGAAGAGATGCGGACGAGTTCAGAAAACACGTGGCAGTACAGGCACAGATCGAGCTTGGCTTCGAACGCTTCCTGGAGGAGAAGAACTATCAGGCAATTGTTACACATTTCGGCGACCTGGGCGCTTTAAAACAGCTTCCGGGACTTGCAATCCAGAGACTGATGCAGAAAGGCTACGGCTTCGGCGCTGAGGGAGACTGGAAGACAGCAGGTATGGTCCGCATTATGAAGATCATGACAGAGGGTATGAAAGACGCAAAAGGAACTTCCTTTATGGAAGACTATACATACAATCTGGTACCGGGCAAAGAAGGAATTCTTGAGGCTCATATGCTTGAGGTGTGCCCGACGATCGCTGACGGCCCCATCAGCATCAAGGTAAATCCGCTTTCCATGGGTGACAGAGAAGATCCGGCAAGACTGGTATTCACATCCAAAGAAGGTCCGGCAGTTGCTACATCCCTGATTGATCTGGGCGACAGATTCCGCCTGATCATTAATGATGTAAACTGCAAGAAAACAGAAAAACCGATGCCGAAGCTTCCGGTTGCAACAGCATTCTGGACACCGGAGCCGAATCTGCAGACAGGCGCAGAGGCGTGGATCCTCTGCGGCGGAGCTCATCACACAGCGTTCTCCTATGACCTGACATCTGAGCAGATGGGAGACTGGGCAGCAGCTATGGGCATCGAGGCTGTTTACATTGATAAAGACACAACTATCCGCAACCTGAAGAATGAGCTGAGATGGAACAGCATTGCATTCAGAAAATAGTTCGCGGTTTACAACCCGCCTGTCCGACGGTATAATAACAAAAGAGGCGGTGCCGGATCTGACGGCACCGCCATATAAAACAGTCGGAAAAGGAGCAGAAATCATGAGTATAAAAATTGGTATTGCAGGCTATGGAAATCTTGGAAGAGGCGTGGAGTGCGCCATAAAGCAGAATCCGGATATGGAGCTTGCGGCAGTATTTACCCGCAGGAATCCGGAGAGTGTACAGATCCTCACAGAGGGCGTCCCGGTGTGCCGGATGGAGGATGCCGGGGAATGGAAAGACAGGATTGATGTTATGATTCTCTGCGGAGGAAGCGCGACCGATCTCCCGGAACAGACTCCGGCTTTTGCAAAGATGTTTAACGTGATCGACAGTTTTGATACCCATGCAAAAATACCGGAGCACTACGCAAATGTCGATGCAGCGGCAAAAGAAGGCGGTAAAGTGGGAATTATCTCCGTGGGCTGGGATCCGGGAATGTTCTCCCTGAACAGACTTTATGCCAACGCAATTCTTCCGGACGGGAAGGATTATACATTCTGGGGAAAAGGCGTCAGCCAGGGACATTCTGACGCTGTTCGCCGGATAGAGGGCGTAAAGGATGCCAGACAGTATACGATTCCTGTAGAATCTGCCCTTGAGGCGGTCCGCGCGGGAGAGAATCCGGAGCTTTCAACAAGAGAGAAGCACACAAGAGAGTGTTTTGTTGTGCTGGAGGAAGGCGCGGATGCGGCTAAGGTAGAGGAAGAGATCAGGACTATGCCGAATTATTTTGCAGATTATGATACTACGGTTCATTTTATCAGTGAGGAGGAACTGCAGAAAAATCACAGCGGCATTCCCCACGGCGGTTTTGTCCTGCGCAGCGGGAAGACAGGATGGAACGGAGAAAACAGCCATCTGATTGAGTACAGTCTGAAACTGGACTCCAATCCGGAGTTTACTTCCTGCGTTCTGGCGGCATATGCCAGAGCAGCGTACAGACTCTCCCGGGAGGGCGTATCCGGATGCAGGACGGTGTTCGACATTGCGCCGGCTTATCTGAGCGAAAAGAGCGGGGAAGAATTAAGAAAGATGATGCTGTAACAGCGGCATCTCTCCTGGATGTCACAGACGGATATAACCGTCTGCGCCGGAGAGGACAATAGCTGTTTTATAACCGGACCAGGGAAGTCCCTTCTGAGAAGCCGCGGAGCGTCTGTCCGGTTATGGACAAATAGCGAAGCGGATTGAGAAGATCCGCTTGACCAGAATGAAAATAAAAAGGAGGAAACAAAGATGCGCAGTATTGAAGAAATCAAAGAAGCCATCAGCACAGGAAAGGCATGTCTTGGAATTGAGTTCGGCTCAACAAGAATCAAAGCAGTGCTGATTGATGTGGACAAGGCTCCCATTGCTTCCGGAACCTATGACTGGGAAAACAGATATGAAAATCATATCTGGACATACAGTGAGGAGGATATCTGGAACGGCCTGCAGGGATGCTACCAGGATCTGGTAAAAGATGTGGAAGAAAAATACGGCGAGAAGATTACAAAGCTTGCAGGTATCGGATTCAGTGCAATGATGCACGGATATCTGGCATTCGACGAGAAAGGGGATATGCTTGTTCCCTTCCGTACATGGAGAAACACAATTACAGGAGAGGCGTCTGAAAAACTTTCAGAACTGTTCCAGTATCATATTCCGCAGCGCTGGAGCATCGCGCATCTTTATCAGGCAATCTTAAACGGCGAAGATCATGTGAAAGATGTCCGCTTCATCACGACGCTGGCAGGATATATTCACTGGAAACTGACAGGCGAGAAAGTACTTGGAAACGGCGACGCTTCCGGTATATTCCCGATGGATGTGAAAGCAAAAGACTATGACAGCGCTATGATCGAGAAGTTTGACAATCTTGTGGCTGACAAGGGATATCCGTGGAAGCTGAAAGACATTCTGCCGAAATCTCTTCTTGCGGGAGAAAATGCAGGATACCTGACAGAAGAAGGAGCAAAGCTCCTTGATACATCAGGAACACTGGAAGCAGGCGTTCCGCTGTGTCCGCCGGAAGGCGACGCAGGAACCGGTATGACAGCTACAAACAGTGTTGCTGTAAGAACAGGAAATGTATCTGCAGGAACCAGTGTATTCGCAATGGCAGTTCTTGAAAAAGATCTGACAAAACCGTACGAGGAAATCGACCTTGTTACAACTCCGTCAGGAGATCTGGTCGCAATGGTTCACTGCAACAACTGTACATCCGACCTGAACGCATGGGTAGGCCTTTTCAGAGAATACACAGAATGCCTTGGAATTGAGCCGGATATGAACAAGATCTTCTCAATTCTGTACAATAAGGCTCTTGAAGGGGATGCTGACTGCGGCGGCCTTCTGGCATACAACTACTTCTCGGGAGAGCATATTACAGGTTTTGAGGAAGGACGTCCGCTCTTCGTGCGCTCACCTGAGAGCAAATTTAACCTGGCAAACTTTATGAGAGTACATCTGTATACATCTCTCGGCGCTCTTAAGACAGGTATGGATATTCTTCTTAAGAAAGAACATATTAAACTGGACAAGATGCTTGGACACGGCGGTCTGTTCAAGACAAAAGGTGTCGGACAGAGAATCCTTGCAGGCGCGATTGACACGCCGGTTTACGTTATGGAGACAGCCGGAGAAGGCGGCGCATGGGGAATCGCTCTTCTGGCAGATTACATGGTAAACAAGGCAGACGGCGAGAGCCTGACAGACTACCTTGACAATAAGGTATTCCATGATGCAGTCGGCTCCGGAATGGATCCGGTACCGGAAGATGTGGATGGATATGAGAAGTTCATGGAAAACTACAGAAAAGGTCTTGCAATCGAGAGAGCTGCTGTAGATGTACAGATCTAGTTTCAGATATTTCAGAAACAGAATGTGGAGCGGAATATTATCTGCTCCGTATTATGCCTGATTCAGAACAGTTGAAGACAATGCCTGCCGGAATGATCCGGCGGGCATTGTTTTTGGGAAAATACTTGTACAGCAAAAGGTTTAGTGCTATGATAGTTCTGTTCAGCAGAACGGAAAAGTGAAAATCTGAAAGGAAACAAAAAACGTGACCTACAAAGAAGCAAGGGTATATTTGGACGAAATGTCGAAATACGGAAGTGTACTTGGCTTGGAGACAATTCGAGGTCTGTTGCGTGAACTTGGGAATCCCCAGGATGATCTGAAGTTCATACATATTGCAGGGACGAATGGCAAGGGATCTGTGCTTGCATACACTTCAACAATATTAAGTGAGGCAGGCTACAGGATCGGGCGATATGTTTCACCAACAGTAGTTTCCTATCTGGAGCGGATTCAGGTTGACGGAGAATGGATATCGGAGACGGAATTCGCTGAAATGACAGAGATTGTAAGAGATGCTGTTGCCCGACTTGAGGCGGCCGGAGAACCGGTCCCCACTGTCTTTGAGACAGAGACGGCAATGGCATTTTTATATTTCAGGAAGAAAAAATGTGATCTGGCTGTAATCGAGGCGGGCCTTGGCGGTACGCTGGATGCCACCAATATTATACAGAATACCGTCTGCGCGGTTTTCGCAAGCATCAGCAGGGATCATCTGGGCGTAATCGGAAACAGTCTGGAAGAGATTGCGGAGAACAAGGCCGGAATTATAAAGCCAGGCTGTGCAGTCGTTTCCGCATTTCAGAGGGAGAATGTGGAAGTAATACTGAAAGAACGGGCACAGAGTCTGGGATGCCCCTATATCCGGGCAGAGCAGGATGAAACAGAGATTATCCGGGAGGATTACCGGGGAATTACTTTTTCCTATAAAGAATTCAGAAATGTGCATACATCTATGGCAGGACGGAATCAGACCGGAAACGCGGCGACCGCTCTGGAGACAATCCGGACACTGCGGCAGCTGGGGTATGAAATCCCGGAAGAAGCCGTAAAGACGGGCATGGAGCGGACCGTCTGGCCCGGGAGATTCAGCTGTATTGGTGAAGATCCTGTTTTTATTGTGGACGGCGCTCATAATGAGGATGCGGTGCTGCGGCTTCGGGAATCTGTGGAAATGTATTTCCCGGGGCGCAGACTCCTTTGTATTATGGGCGTTTTTAAGGATAAAGAATATGGCAGAATGGCGCAGATTATGGGGCCGCTGGCGTCTGTGATCTATCCGGCGGCGCTGCCGGATCAGCAGCGGGGACTGCCGCCGGAGAAACTGGCGGAGACACTGAAATTGTATTGTCCCTGCGTGAAGGCATCGGATGAATTATCCGGGAGTCCGACGGCACGGGCAGCGCAGGAAGATACGGCAGTACAGAATTATACGGCAGCGCAGGAAGATACGGTGGCGCAGGCTGTACAGGCGGCGCTGAGAGAAGCAGAAAAAGAAGATGTAATTCTTGCGTTCGGTTCTCTGTCCTATCTGCATCAGATCAAAGAGGCATATGACAGGGCAGTATGTAAAAAGAGGGATGAGAGATGATAGATCAGAAAAAAATCGAAGAGGCGGTAAGGCTTTTCCTCGAGGGAATCGGGGAAGATGTTTCCAGAGAAGGATTAAAAGAGACACCGGGCAGAATAGCCAGAATGTGTGAGGAACTCTACGGAGGAATGGAAGAGGATGCGTCTGTGCATCTTTCAAAAACATTTTCTGTGGACAGCAGCGAGATGGTAATTGAGAAAGATATTACGTTTTATTCCACCTGTGAGCATCATATTCTGCCGTTTTACGGGAAAGTACATATTGCATATATTCCGGACAGGAATGTGGTGGGCCTGAGCAAACTGGCCAGAACAGTGGAGGTATTCGCCAGAAGACTTCAGCTTCAGGAACAGCTTACCGGGCAGATCGCGGATGCGCTGATGGAATTTATGCAGCCAAAAGGCGCCCTTGTCATGATTGAGGCGGAGCATATGTGTATGACCATGCGTGGGATAAAGAAACCGGGCAGCAGAACCATAACGCTGGCAAGACGAGGCGTCTTTGAATCAGATCCGGCGCTGGAGGAGCGGTTTTTCCGGATGCTGCCGGCAGAACACTGAGGTAGCCGAATCAGGGAAGTCCCCTGCTTCCATATTGTAAAGAGTAATAAGCAGGGGAGGAATATGCTGACAGGCTGCAGAGCGGAGCGAAGGAGAGAGGGAGGAAGAGAACAGTGAAAAGAGTAAACGCCATACTGTCCCATCCTTTATATCAGAAATGTTACCGGAGGCTTGAAATACTGGAGAAGGACAGAAAATTCTGCTGCCATCAGATGCCTCATCTGATGGACGTGGCCAGAATAGCATACATTATTTGTCTGGAGCAGGATCTGGGAATAAAAAAGGACGTGATTTACGGGGCGGCCATCCTTCACGATATAGGAAAGTATGTCCAGTATGAAGAAGGAATACCGCATGAGGTATCCGGAGAAAAAATCGCTTCGGAGATTCTGAATAGTCTTCCCGGTGACTGCGTATATTCTGAAGAGGAAAAGAGGATGATCCTGACAGGGATCCGCGGGCACCGGAGACTGAGAGATCATGCAGAACCTTTGGAGCGGCTGCTCTATACCAGCGATAAAGTCTCACGGATGTGTTTTGCATGTCCGGCACAGAGCGAGTGTGACTGGAGCGCTGAGAAAAAAAATATGGGGATTTCGGTTTGAAACAGCAGGTACAGTATAAAAATAAATACAGAATATGGAGATTAGAGTATGATCATAGGCGGAAAGGAATTTGACACAGAAAATCAGACATACATAATGGGAATCTTAAACGTGACGCCGGATTCCTTTTCAGACGGCGGTAAGTATAACCGGATTGACGCGGCGCTTGCCCATGCCAGGCAGATGGCAGAAGAAGGGGCGGACATGATTGATGTGGGCGGTGAGTCTACACGCCCGGGACATGTGCAGATTTCTGACGAGGAGGAGATTGAAAGGGTTGTCCCGGTTATTGAGACTTTGAAAAAAGAGCTGGATATCCCGGTATCCGTGGACACTTACAAAAGCCGGGTTGCCCGGGCGGCTCTTGCTGCCGGAGCAGATCTGGTGAACGACATCTGGGGGCTGAAATATGACCCGGAGATGGCTGCGGTTATTGCACAAAGCGGCGCGGCGTGCTGCCTGATGCATAACCGGAATAACACGGATTATGTCCGGTTCATCCCTGAATTTCTGGAAGATATGCGGGAATGTATAAGCCTGGCAGATAAGGCAGGTATTTCACGGGATAAAATTATACTGGATCCGGGCGTGGGGTTCGGCAAGACATATGAGATGAATCTTGAGATCATCAGCCGACTGGAAGTTATGCAGGAACTGGGGCTTCCGGTTCTTCTGGGCACTTCGAGAAAATCTGTGATTGGTCTCACACTGAATCTTCCGGCAGAAGAAAGAGAAGAGGGGACCCTGGTTACAACAGTTTACGGTGTGCAGAAAAGATGTGCATTTGTGAGAGTACATGACGTCAGGAAGAATAAAAGAGCAGTGCAGATGACACAGGCGCTGATGCCGTATGCTCTTTAAAACGGAAAGCTGCTGAGAAGGGGAAAGCAATGCTGCCGGACTGACAGCGGATTATCTGTCTGCCGGAAATAATAGAATAGCAGGAAACAGAACAGGAGTTTATATTATGATTACAGATAAAAGTGAAAGAACTGCGGACCGGATCCGCATTATAGATCTGGAGGTGTTTGCAAACCATGGAGTATTTCCTGAGGAAAATGCTCTTGGACAGAAATTTATTATTTCCGCGGATCTGTATACGGATACGCGGAAGGCGGGAAAAACAGATGATCTGACGGATTCTGTTCATTACGGGGAGGTCAGCGCCTTTATCAGCCTGTATCTGAAGAAGCATACCTTTAAGCTGCTGGAGAGCGCGGCAGAGAATCTTGCAGAAGAACTGCTGATGAAATATCCGCTCCTTCAGGAAATAAGACTGGAAATCAAAAAACCCTGGGCTCCGATCCGGCAGTCCCTGAAGACAGTAAGTGTAGAGATACGGAGGGGCAGACATACGGCTTACATAGCCCTTGGGTCCAATCTTGGAGACCGGGAAGCATACATACAGGACGCAGTAAAAGCGTTAAAAGATATCAGAGGATGCCAGGTGAAGCAGATTTCAGATCTGATCGAAACCAGACCTTACGGGGTGACGGAACAGGAGGATTTCCTGAATGGCTGCCTGGAGCTTGAGACGCTTCTGACGCCGGAGGAATTGTTAAAAGAACTGAACAGGATTGAAAGTGAAGCGGGCCGGGAGCGCAGGGTGCACTGGGGACCGCGGACCCTGGATCTGGACATTATTTTTTATGATGATCTGATTGTGCAGAAGACAGAGCTCTGCATCCCTCACGTGGATATGCAAAGAAGAAGATTTGTGCTGGAGCCGCTGGCACAGATCGCGCCTTATAAAAGACATCCGGTATATGGAAAAACAGTAAAGGAAATGCTGGAAGAGATGGCGTTATAAGCAAGGGCAGAGTTTTGATTCTGTATTGTTGAAAAGGAATGAGTATCAGTGAAAAGTGGAAAGTGGAAATATAAAGTCGGCGGCAGAGCCCGGGGAATTATCCCGTCTCTGTTTCTGGCGGTTCTTTTTGGCGGTGTCAGTATTTATCTTTACCTTGACAAACAGGGAATTTTTCTTTTTTCCCTGCTATTAACAGTCTTTGCTCTTGTTCTGGTGTTTGTCTGTGTTTTTCAGGCAAAATTCGTAAAAGTACTTATTGGAGAAAACGGCATTTATCATCAGACGAAACCGGGAAATGGAAGGTTTGTAACATACAGGGAAATCCCCGAGGCCTGGGAAAGCTTCGGAAAAAGTCTGAACGGGATGGAACAGCATTTCGTTAATTATCGGACAGCAGACGGCCGGGTGGTGCGGTTTCCTTTTTATCCTTATGAATCGGAAGGAGTTCATTATCTGATAAAATGTGTCCGGGAAAACGGCGCCGGAATATGTCGGCCGGATACGGACGAGGGACGGAAAGAGTATATAATTGACGGGAAAACATATGGAAAGACAAGCATTGTAATCTGCCTTGTGCTTTTGGTTCTGATGCTCGCCATAACAGTTCCTTTGAGACCCTGTGCAGCGGGAAGCGGGCTTGGCGGAATCATATGTCTGAGCGGAATCGGAGCAGTGCTTATCATACTGGCAGCGGTTATTATCCGTTACCTTTGTTTCAAAGTGCGGATTGGCAGTTCTGGATTTTATTTCCGTTCCGGCCCGTTTAACGGAAGGTATTATCAGTATTGTGATATCGCGGGATGCACAATTGAGAAACAGGTATATAATCACCGTACCCGTCCCTATGGCGGAACGGGTACGCAATTGTATTATTATTATTTTATTTTTACAGATAAAAGCGGCAGAACACGGAAATTCCAGTTTCAGAAATCAATTCACGGACATGAGGCCGAGACGCTGAAAATGCGGATTGACCAGGCGTCCGGAACATCCCGGAAGCGGAGAAGAGCCGGAAAAGCAGTATATTGAGAACATTGTGGAAAGATAACGGAGAATAAAAAAATGGATGAACAGATCGTACAGTTTTTTGACAGGCATCCGGACGCGCTGCCATTATATGAAAAATTTGAAAAATGTGTTGAGGATTTTGTTCCGGAGGTAAGAATCAAGGTTCAGAAGACACAGATTTCTTTTTACAACCGTCATATGTTTGCATGTGTTTCCTTTGCCAGAGTCAGAAAGAAAAGAGACTGTCCGGACTGCTATATTGTTGTGACTTTCGGGCTGAAACACAGGGCAGAGTCCCCTCGCATTGATATTGCCACGGAACCGTATCCGAACCGGTGGACCCATCATGTACTGATCTCAGAGCCGGATGAGATAGATGATGAACTTATGGGCTGGATCCGGGAAGCAGCAGACTTCTCTGACAGGAAGTAATAGAAATCAGAAGTTAAAATTCGGATTTGCCGAAATGAACTCGAATTAAGAAATACCGGAAAATATTCAGAATTTCCTGGATAGAACGGGACGGAGATACGTGATGTGGGATCCTTGTTCCACTCCGGAATCTGAGAAAAATAAAGGATCTGAAATCTGATTAAAAGCAAGGCCTGAGATGAAAACTCACTGCGTTCGGGCAGATTCATCTCAGGCCTTAACATCAGACATCAGATCTTTTGTTTTTCTGACAGATT
>DXIU01000015.1 GCA_019112765.1 Candidatus Mediterraneibacter norwichensis
TAGTTTTTCTTTATCTGCGGAACGGAAACAAAAGCACACATCCCTCATTTCCAGATCTGATTATCCAATCTCCTGGTATCCAGGTGTTTTCGGACGCCTCTTCACTCACAGTTCCCCGACAAATCCGAATTCTATGCTGTTTCTTCGGAATTTCTTCTGATGTTCTCAGCAATACTTAAAATCTTTTTCGCTGTATCCATATCGTTTTTAAAAAGTGCAGTGATACTGCCTGCGCTGCGGAAAGGTTCCTGCATTAAAACACTATTATTTTCTATGTTTCCGTTTGCGGCAATATAATCCACCATGAGTCTGACAAACCGGATCTGGTTGATATTAAGTTTCTCTTCACTCAGAAATTCACTGAAAGCTTCATTTACCGCTTCTCTGTCAACTCCCACAATTTTCCGTACCAGGCGGCCTATGGGAGTATCCCCGTATTCTTTTTTATAGTCCTCTTTTGTCCCCAGTTCTTTCCATAAAATACGTTCCAGCTCCTGCATATCCGCTGTATTGAGCTTTTTATTCTGACGAAGTTTATAAACCGCGAAATTATCCTGGTGGGCTTTCAGATAAAACTCCACTTTCTTTTTATAATTTTTCAGATCATTTTGGATATGTACAGACTCTCCTTCTTTCTGCGAAATAATATTATCAGTAAAATCGGTATAAAAAGGAGACTGTTTCCTCTTTTCGATAAACTGCAGCAGATCTCTGAGGGCCTCTCTCACACCTTCCAGATCTAATATTGTCGCCTCGTCCCAAAAATCTTTTGTCTGAACTTTTTCAATAATATATTTCTGTTCTTTTACCTGCGGTATGCTGTACAGCCGGGCAAGCTGTTCCGCGGCAGACACAGCAATACTGATATTTTTATCTGCATTTTTATTCTGCAGCCAGGCAAGTTCAATGCTGTAGATCAGATAGTCAAAACGCCGGGCAAGCTCGTCCTCTTTTCCGGGAACAATGAGGGGGGCAATGTGTTTTCTCAGTTCAGATACAGAAACTGTCTCCAGATTCATCCATGCGGCTTTCTCACTGTATGCTTCCACATAACGAAGATGCTGTCTGACCCGGAAGCTCCGGTTGTCCAGTTCTATTACCAGATGGTTCAGCTCGTCAATCAGATCTGCTCTGTACTGGGAATACTCTTCTTCGGCCTGATATTCCGGGGCCTGCAGTTCACGGGCAATATTTACCTTACAGTTAAATATCTTTTCGCAGAGTGACGGTTCAATCCTGCCTTCAATTCCCTTTGTCTCCGCACGGAAAAAATCAAAATTATTGCAGAAGTCAAAAATCAGAAACCGCTCTTTATCCTGTCCGGGCCCGAACAGATCCGGGCAAAGGCGCGTGCCTCTGCCGATCATCTGCCAGAACTTGGAATAACTTCTTACTTTTTTAAAAAATACCAGATTCAGAATTTCCGGAATATCAATTCCTGTATCCAGCATGTCCACGGATACTGCAATCTGAGGGAACTTCTCTTTTGTACTGAAATCATCTATCAGGGAATCTGCGTACTTAATGCTGTAATCAATCTGTTTAATATAATGGGAACCGTATTCGGGAAACATTTTCGCAAACTGCTCTACAATAGCTTTTGCATGAAGACTGTTTTTGGCAAAAATAATCGTCTTTCCGATCTTATCCCCGCCTTCCGTCTTCAGACCTTTATCCATCAGTTCCTGAAGAACTTTTCCTATTGTATCTCTGTTAAACAGCCATTCATTTACAGCTGACGCAGAAATGTCTTTGTCAACACTTTCCTCTTCTTCAAAGAGATCGTCAAACTCGTCTTTCTCTTCCTCCGACAGTTCATTATAATGGATCCCGTCTTCCATGATCTTTGTTTTATACTCCAGCGTACTGTAATCCACCAGATACCCTTCCTTTACCGCCTGATCAAGTTCATAGGCAAAGGTCGGCACACCACGCTCAAGGTCAAAAACGCCGTATGTATTTTTATCAATCTCATTCCTGGGCGTCGCTGTCATTCCAAGAAGCATCGCGTCAAAATAATTGAAAATGTCCTGATATTTTCTGTAAATACTCCTGTGGCTTTCATCTACAATAATCAGATCAAAATGTCCCGGCGTGAACAGCCTGCTGCCGTCTTTTCTTTTTGTCTCATCAATGGCATTCATCATAGTCGGATAGGTAGAAAAAATCATACGGCTCTGTTCCGGATCGTCCTTGCTGTCCAGGAGATTACACAGCGTCAGATCCGGGAGAAGATTGCTGTAATTATTCTTTGCCTGTTTCACCAGTGCTTTGCGGTCTGCGAGAAACAGGATATTTTTCACATAGTTGTGCCGTCTCAGCACATCGACAACACTGATGCTCACTCTCGTCTTGCCTGATCCGGTAGCCTGTACGATCAGCATTTTCCGATGCTTCTTCTGAATCGCGTCACACACAGCTGTTACAGCCTCTTTCTGATATGGGCGGTTCGTAATATCATCGCGGATTTCTATCTGATCAAGAGGCTTCCTGCTCTTTCTCCGGTCAATATTCAGCTGAAGCTCTTCTTTCGAAAAGAATCCGGAAACACTCCGTTTCGGATAATTATTATAATCATCCGTGAAATCAATCTCAAATCCGTTTGTTGTAAAGATCAGTGGTCGCTGATGATACTGATTCTGCAGACAGTCGGCATACAGCTTCGCCTGCTGGCTGCCCTCAACAGGATTCTTGCCTGATCTTTTCGCTTCAATCACCGCAAGGGGAAGTCCATTGTCTCCGTAAAGTACATAGTCCACATATCCAATCCCTGTACTGTTCGGCATTCCTTTTACTTCCACTTCCTCCAGACAGTCTCTGCCGATCTGCCAGCCTGCTTCCATGAGATCAAGATCAATATATTTCTTCCGGGTTTCCGCCTCCGAAATTTTATCGATCTCAAATTTTCTGTTCGAAACATTTTTCTTTCGGAGCTCTGTCATCTGCCCACGCAGATTTTCATTCTCCTGCCGCATCTCCTCAAGTTTTCTGTCGCTGCTGCTTAATCGTTCATAAAGCGCCTGCAGCTCTTCCGGACGGATTCGCTGCTCATTCCCCTGTTCCAGAATGCTTTCATCATAAACCGTATCTTCATAATTTTCCGCATAGCAGTATTGAATCCATTTGCAGAATTCAAACAGATCTCTCAGAGACAGAACTGCGTCGTCTCTTTTGATATTCTTGTTCGTATGAACTGCCGCATTTCCCAGCTTTACAATAAACCGGAGCATCGGAAAAAGCCGCGGTTCAATAATCCTCCGGAAACTTTCCTCATGAATCAGACTGGACAGATTATCCCGATAGGGAAGCTGCAGTGCATTATCATTTACGTATACCCAGCGGACAGACAGTTCCAGCGCTCTCCTTGCAAGAATGGCGGCTGTAGCCGGAGAGATTGACAGACTTTTCTCCGCCTCTACCGCCTGCTGAGCAAAGGAAGAAAACTTCTTGCTTTTTGTCAGAAAGTCAAAATTCGTAAGCATAAATCTTTCCCCTTCCGGTAGTTAATCATTGGTTTTGATATAAAATACTTTGATTTATTATAAAGGCAGTTTGATGCCATACAAAACTTCAGGTCTGGTGGTACATTTGCTCCTCTAATTGTGTAAATAGGTCTGGCCGGGTAAAGAGCAATTTATATAAAGTCTTCATTTTATCAGAGCTCTTTTGTATGATCAATTTTGATTTGTCGAGTTGTTTTACAAATGCTACAAACACTTTTTGAAGTTCCTTTGGCGGAAGCAATATCTTTGTTTTCTTTATTTCTCCCAAGTGCAAATTAGGAACACCAATCCCCTTTATACTCGAATCAAATTGTCTTTTGGTTTCAGGATTATTGATTACACATCTTAAAAAAACGGGGTCTATTACATCCCTTGGCCTAAGTAATGCAAGGCTTACATATATATCAAACACTTCATCCGTATCATTAACAGCTGCGACGCCATAATTCACACCATTTTTGGACATTAGTATGTCATTTCTTTGTGGCTTTATTGTTGCGTACAATTTTTCATGCAATTCTGCCGGAATATATTTGATATTTGTCCAATCTATTGTTTGAGACATTACATCCTTAGAAGATAAAAACTTATATCCCTCATTCTTATCTTCTGTATATATCGGAGTCTGATGAGTACCATCTTTTATCAATGAACAAACCGCTTCAATACTAACAACGTCAAATCCATTCTTGTTATCATGGAGAGTTCCAAACATCTCGACAAATCGGGATTTATCTCATCAAAATATTCCGTGATTATACTTTATCTGAGCGTGAATTATCATAACTAGACCTATACAAAAAGTAAGCCCACAAACCCACCAGCCGAATAAGGTATCTGTAAAAAAATCAATTATACCTGTCAGTATAATTCCTGTGCCAATAATTAAATGTGATTTTCCTATTTGCGCTGTATACGCTTTTATATCGATATCTTTTACTCTCTTACAGTGATAATCATGAATTAACGAAATTTTTTTCTTTTTCCATATCTTCCAACCCATGCTGAAAAATATACTGCCTACTACTAATAGAAAAATCAATTCAAACCAGCGCATAAAATCACCTCCACGTATTTGGACTTTTCGTTCAACAATTTCCAATCTGTCAATACAAATCATGCGATAAATTTCCTATGAGAAGATTTGACATTGCTCTGATTAACCATAGCATACTTCATTGTTGTATCTATCTGCTGATGCCCCAGCAATTTCTGGACCTGTTCAATGGGCATTCCCTTATCTATCGCACGTGTCGCCATTGTCCGACGGAACTTATGCGGATGAATCCGGTCAATATTCAGCTTTCTGCCCAATTCCCTCAGACGGCTTTCAACTCCGCTGATCTGCAGGCGATCATAAGGGTAATTCAAGGAAACAAACAGCGCTTTATTTGAGTCACACCGACTGTCCAGATAATTCTGTAAATGGAGCTTTGTTCTTGCGTCAAAATATACTCTTCTCTCTTTATCTCCTTTTCCATAAACGACACACTCCCGCTCTTCAAAATCCAAATCATTGATATCAAGATTAACCAGCTCGCCAACTCTCATACCTGTCGAATATAAAATATCAATAATAGCCAGATCTCTTTTTTCTTCGCAGTTATCGCGCAGCGTTTCTATATTCTCATCCGAAATAATCTCTTTTACAACAGTTTTCGTCTTGATTTTATGTATTCTGCGGACCGGACTTTTTAAAATATGATCTTCCTCTTCCAGCCAGGAAAAGAAACTTGAAAGATTCCGTCTTACATTATCAACTGTTACTTTACTGCAGCCGTTTTTTGCCTGATAATCAGATAAATACTCCCGGATCATCTCTGTCGTCATTTTGCTTAAGGGGGTATCAATTTTCTGCAGAAGCCCTTCTACAGTCACTCTATAATACCGTATTGTCCTTTCAGAACATCCTTCTATTCGCTTCGCCGTCAGAAACATTTCCAAATAAGCGGTATTGGTAATAGTTTCAGTTTCTTCCCGGGCATCTTCCAACCTCCTGATCAGAACTTCCTGAAGCTTTTTCATTTGTGAAACATTAAGATGATCTGACATGTCGTTCAAAATATTATAGATCTGATTATCCATCCTCTGATATCTCCTTTTTGCAGAAAGTATATCAGATTTGAGGCAGCACGTCTTCGTATCTCTTCATAATATTCACACGTAGTTTTACAAATTCCGGAATGTATCTGCGCAGGATATTATCAACAAGTCTTTTTGCAGCATTTCCATCATAAATGTGAGTCATATCATTCCTTGATTTCAACATATCAAGCCAGATCCCTTCATCTATAAAATCATAAACTTCATATGCAGCTTTCAGTATTTCTCTCGGCGAACCGGAATTTGCTGCATTTTTCCCTTCATATCGAAGTAATTCTTTCAGCACTTTCCAGCTCAATTCGAACTGAATGAAAAACTTACTAATAATTCCTCTTATAATAAATTCATTTTCAAGATTCTCATGTTCCGCCTTCTTCAGGACTTCAAGATTCGAAGAAAAATCATCAAATTTTTTCATGCTCTGTCCTCGAATTTTTACAGCATTTTATTTTGCTTATAGCATTCAAAAATATATGAAGGGTTCTCATAATAAACACTGCTGTTATAATCGTCAATCTTTGGACTGATAAAAGAATTGTACACTTTAAACAACGCATCAATAATACTGATTTTCTCGTCTTTGGCAACCATCTTTATCAGCCTTTTATATACTTTTCCGATATCCCAATATGTAGGAATTGCATACCCACATTCACCGACATTATCAAAACTTCCAGGCTGAATTTCTGCTTCTTCTATAAAATCCTGACTTACCCTCTCAATATTATCGCTGTGATATACATCCGCCAGATCATATATTTTTTCAATCCTTTTTCTTCCCAAAGCATTTACTATATCTGCCCTTGTATTATTTGTCTTTCTTGCAATATAATCGATCAGACTGCATGTAAAAAAAAGATCATTGTCTTTTCTGCTTTCTCTTCCAAGTCCTCTGTCTGTCATTCAACCACCTCATATCCTCGATATTTCAAACATTTCAAAGCTCTTTCTGTACAAAAATTAATCTGATGAGTCGGATACTTGAATTTTGCCAGAACCCAGAATTGCTCTCTTGTTATAACGCCATCAATGTAATCCGAAATAAAATTATATATCTGATCATTTGCCATAGCGCCAATTACTATATCATAATTATGCGGCTTCCCGCTACGGCAGGCAATGATAAAATCCAGCCATTCCTCAGACATATCTTTAAATTCCTTAATAGCTAAAGCATCATTGATTCTTACATCATAAATTGAAACAATCTTTGTATTATACCTTTTTGCCCAGCGTTGAGCCTGTTCCTTTATAATTGTGCAATAAAATCCGTTTCCAAAATCTTTAGTATTGCGTCCGACACGAATTTCCGGTGTTTCTATTTTCTTGTATCCGCCATGATATGCGGTCATAATTCCCATTGTCACACCCCGCTTCCGCCAAAATACTTTTGCATAAGAGCTTCATTCAAAGTTTCCAATTCATCAAGGCTTTTTTGTATGATCAATTTTGATTTGTCGGTCTGGGCGACGAAGGCGGCGAACTGCTCCTGCAGAGCAATCGGAGGCAGAATAATTGCAAATGCTTTGATATCTCCAACATTGATATGCGGAGAGGCTGAGCCGCTTATGCCACCGAGTGCTTTTCTTAAAAATGAATCGAAGTTCATAGCCACACTTAAAAACTGCGGCAAGCACTTACTATTATTGGGAGAGAGTAGCATAGAACGTTGTCCCAGAGCGACATTACAATCCCTATCTATCATGGCTGCAATTCCAAGTATCGCTCCCTCTCTTGTATATATGATATCGCCTTTTTCTGGTTTTTTACGCAGAATCCGTTGGTGGTATTCATGTTCTGGTATGTATTCTATCTCATCCCATAAAATATGGTTTTTCTTTACAATGGAAGTACGTATACACATGTATCCGGTATTTTCCACCGTGTAGCTCGGTGTGGAGTGAGGGCAGTCCACTATGGCTGAGCATACGCTGTCCAATTTTTCGGTTGGCCAGTTCCTATCATTGTCTACCGGATCCCCAAACATCTCGATAAATCGGGATTTGATCAATTCTTCTAATTGTTTTAATTCTTGTTTTCTGATTTCAATTATTTTTTCAACTTTTTCAAGAATAGAAACCACATGAATTTGTTCATCTTTCCCATACAGGATAATAGGCTCATTTTGATAATCTTTAAAATATATATGAGGAATTGTTGCTCCTGTATAATATTTCTCCAAATGACTAGACTTTACCGCGTAATACAAATACTTTGGCTCAATGCCTTCTTTAGGTATTAAATATTGCAACGTTCCAATTACTGAAGATTTTGCAGGCAAATACATTGTACGTCCGATACCTGCTCCATCTTTCACCACTGCTACATAGTCTTTATCTTGATGATATATATTTATTTTTTTTATAAATCCACTGGCTCCATAAATTGGATATTCTCCCTCGAGATCATTCAAATCTTTTTGCGCATACGCCGAGGATTGCTTAGTACATATATCGCCTAATTTAACTTTTTGCATATATTCCCCCTACAAATCCACATCCAACAATTTTCTCAGTTCCGCCATATTCTCCTGAATCTCTTTCTCCATCTCGTCAATCCGATCCAGAATAACCTCCGGCGGATCATACTGCACCGGTTCATATATGATTTCCTTATATTTATTAATCGACAGGTCAAAATCATTCTCCCGGATCTCGTCCACATCTACAAAGAAGCTCTGTTCTGTCCGCTTCCGTTCTTTTTCATTTTCTCTGTTATGGAAGCGTGTGATGATATCCTCAATATCACTTTCCGGAACCGGCTGGCGTTTATCATCAAGAGAATATCCGTCTGCTTTCATATCATAGAACCATACCTGATCCGTACCGCCGGCTCCGGTCCTGGTAAATACAAGAATCGCGGTAGAGACGCCGGCATAAGGTTTAAATACTCCTGATGGCATGGAGATCACTGCTTCCAGTTTATGATTATCAATGATCTCTTTGCGTATCTGCTTATGAGCTTTGCTGCTTCCGAACAGTACACCGTCCGGGACGATAACTGCTGCCCGTCCTCCGTTTTTCAGCATTCGGATGAATAACGCAAGAAACAGCAGTTCCGTCTTCTTTGTCTTGCATACTTTCAGCAGATCGGCGGATACACTTTCGTAGTCAAGGCTTCCCTTAAACGGAGGATTTGCAAGAACCAGTGTATATTTTTCTGAATCAGTATTATTTTCAGACAGGCTGTCCCGGTATTCAATCTTCGGATTGTCCACTCCGTGAAGAAGCATGTTCATAGCTCCGATTCTCAGCATGGTCCGGTCCATATCGAATCCGTAAAACATATCGTTATTAAAGTGTTCCCGCAGTTTCTCATTTAAAAACAGATCCGCCTCATGTTTCCGGAGATATTCCTGGGCCTCCACAAGAAATCCGGCTGAGCCCATAGCCGGATCACAGATAATGTCTGCCGGATTTGGTTTTACCAGTTCCACCATCATTTTTATGATATGTCTCGGTGTGCGGAACTGGCCGTTTGTACCTGCCGTGGCAACTTTGGAAAGAAGATATTCGTACAGATCTCCTTTGCTGTCAGAATCTCCCAGTTCCAGTCCATCAATCCCGTCGATCAGCTTTGTCAGCATAGCCGGTGTGGGCACTTTAAAAATAGCGTCACCCATGTATTTACTGTAGGCGGAGTCCCCATCTCCATGAAGATTTTTTATGAAAGGAAATACCTCATTTAAAACAAGGTTATATATTTCCTGCGCATCACCAAGATTCTTGAATCTGCTCCAGCGGTATTTCTGGCATTCTTCCGGGAAAATCCCCTGATAATCGACGCCCAGAAAGCTTGCTTCGTTTTCTTTTGTTGTCTCCACATCATCCAGCTGCTTTATGAAAAGCAGATATGTAAACTGCTCGATCACTTCCAGTGGATTTGTGATACCTCCTGTCCAGAATACTTCCCAGATTTTATCGACTTTGTTTCTCAATTCTCCTGTAATCATAGACGCTCCCTTTTCATTTTTCCGCTTTTTCCTGTATTATTCTATCACAAAACTGTTCTGTATGCTACAATGGACAGAGCTTGGAAAAACGGCAGTTATATCTTAACAGAAAGAAGGCTATTCCATATGAAATTTCATTTTTTAGGCGGCGCCATGGAAATCGGAGGCAGCTGCATTTATCTTAATATATCCGGAAAACGGATTCTTATGGACTGTGGAATCCGGCAGACCGGATCCAAAGATCCCATTCCTGATTTCGCTACAATCCAGGCGCAGGGCGGACTGGATGCCATTCTGATCAGCCACGCGCATATGGATCATATCGGAACGCTTCCGATTATCAGCAAGGCTTATCCGAACGCGAAGATCTATATGACAGCCATGACGGCAGATCTGACAAGAGTGCTGTTATATGACAGTCTGAAAATCATGAATTACCGGGAAGATGAAATACCACATTATACAGAACAGGATGTACTTTCTATGCTGAATCGTATCACTCCGGTAAGATATCAGACGTCAGTGCAGTTATTTGATAATTTCACCGTTGCCTTTTATCCTGCAGGGCATATCGCAGGCGCCGCATGCATTTATATAACTGCGGAGGAAGGCTCTGTTTTTTATTCCGGCGACTTCTCCGCATTTTCCCAGCGTACAATAGAGGGAATACATATTCCAAAGCTGCGTCCAGATGTATCCATTGTAGAGACGACATACGGCAATCGTCTGCATTCCAACCGCCAGGTGGAGGAACGCAGACTTATCTCGCTTGTCAGCGAATGTATTGAAAAAGGGCAGAAAATTCTGATTCCCTGCTTTGCCCTGGGACGCGCGCAGGAAGTTCTTCTGATTCTGAGGGCCGCAATCCAGAACGGAGAGATACCTGCCGCGCCGGTATATGTGGACGGCATGGTCCGGGATATTAATACTATGTACACCCGGAACCCTACCTTTCTGAAAAACGCCCTTGCGCGAAGAATCCTGAAAGGGAATGAACCATTCTATACAAAAGATATCCAGGCTGTGGCGCCGAATCAGAAACGGGATGAACTTCTCTCCGGAAAATCTCCTCTCATAATCGTGTCCAGCTCCGGAATGCTTACCGGCGGGCCGAGCACACAGTATGCGCGCAGCCTCGTCACCTCTGAAAACGCATGCATTATTATCACCGGATATCAGGATGAAGAATCACCCGGGCGGAAGCTTCTGAACCTGCTGGAAAATTCTGCGGAATCTGACGGCACTTCCGAACGGAAAATCACTCTGAACGGCGTTACATATCCGGTCCGCTGCCGGATTGAACAGGTAGGTCTTTCGGCACATGGAGATAAGGCGGAGATCGCCGCGCTTCTGGAGCGTCTTTCCTCCCGGCGGATCTTTCTCGTGCACGGAAATGCGGATGTGATACATGAGCTGGGGAATGAACTTTCTGCTGAAGATTTCCGCAGAAACATATATCTTCCGGAATGCGGCCGAGAATACGAAATTAATGTGCGGACAAAGCGGAAACAACTTTCTTTCATTCCGGCCTTTACCATGCAGAAAAAGGAGCCCTTCAGCCAGAAAGATGAAAAACTGCTTTGGAATTACTGGAAAGACCATTACTCCGGGAAACGTTTTCCCATCTCGCAGATCGCGTATATCTGGTACGGTAAACGAATCACTGATGATTCTGTTCTGCAGGATATGCAGGCATGCCTTATGGAAAGCCCGTATTTTTCATTAAACACACGCCAGCTTTTTCTCTTCGAAGCAAATTCAGAGGAAGCTGTAGCAGAAGCTCTCGCGCCAAAAGAGTTAACTATACAGGAAATCGAAGAGAATATTCATACTCTGTTCTATGAATATAATTATCGGAAAATCAGCTACCATACGAATACGAAAGAGGTGCTTCTGCTCTTTGATTATCCGGATGCCCTTGATATGGAATCTTTTGCCCGGACGGCCGACTATTTTCAAAGCAAAACCGGCTGGACAGTCGGAATTCATCCTGCCATGAACCATAATGCGGCGGGCGCTCTGCTGTACACACTGTTTGCAGACAGACTGATAAAAACTTCATATTATCTTGATCGGAAATGTTATACAGTCTCCCTGTCTGACTCATCAGGAACGGACGATGCTGCTTCCGATGAATCCGCCGCAGCAAAATTCTGCAGGAAAACCGGCTGGGCGCTGAACATAAACGGAAAACTATATGGACAAAGCGGTGTCATTGAAGCAGAAAGGCGGGCCCCGGACTGTAAAGCAAAAGGCGCTGCTCCATCAGACATAAATCGTCTTCCGGATCAAAAAAACAAGATGGACTTCTATCCGTCTTCCCCGGATGCGGAGCCGATTGAACAGAATCTGGCTTTATCCTGTATTGACCATGAGTTTTCCGACGTTCCGGCCTCGCCGGAAAAGAAAAGTCTGAAACAGGATCAGAATAACCGGTACTTTGAACTTAGTTTTATTTCGCCTGCCTTCGGCCAAAGATACCATGAAATCCTTCAGAGAGCCGCGGATCAGACCGGATGGCACATCCGTATTGCGGATAAAATTAATCAGAACGCACTCATACAGAATGCCTGCAATTTATGCTCGAAACACGGTATTTCACTGAAAAAGAATCCTTCCTACCTTCCATTATCAAGGTCGCTTATGCTGAAAGTGCCCGCAGGAACAGATCCGGAAATTCTGTCGGAAATTCAGAAGGAGTTTCTCGAAAAGACCGGCTGTGTCTGTGAATATACAGAACTGTCATAAAAAACAGCAGCAGAAAGAATCAGCGGCGGTATGCTGATTCTTTCTGCATACCGCCGCCGGATATATTTTTCTGATTATTTTCTAGCACTCGTCCGCGATCTTATAAATTAACCGCTCCGTATCTTCCCATCCCAGGCACGGGTCAGTTATGGACTTCCCGTATACCCGGTTCTCATCAATCTTCTGGCAGCCTTCCTCCAGATAGCTCTCGATCATCACGCCTTTCACCAGTGTCTTCAGTTCCGGATTGTAGTTCCTGCTGTGAAGCACTTCGCTTACGATCCGGATCTGTTCGCGGAACTTTTTGTTGGAATTGGAGTGGTTGGCATCCACAATGGCAGCCGGATTTTTCAGGTTCCTTTTCTGATAAGCGTCCAGCAGCCGCTCCAGATCTTCATAGTGATAATTCGGAATACAGGTGCCGTATTTATCGACACCTCCCCTTAATATTACATGAGCCAGATCGTTGCCCGCTGTCGTCACATCCATGCCCCGGTAGATAAAAGTATGCCCGCTCTGGGCTGCCACAACCGAGTTCAGCATAACGGAGAAGTCGCCGCTGGTCGGATTTTTCATGCCCACAGGAATATCCAGACCGCTGGCGGTCAGCCTATGCTGCTGATTTTCCACGGAACGGGCGCCGATAGCCTCATAGGACAGAATATCATCCAGATAACTTCTGTTTTCCGGATAAAGCATCTCATCCGCAGCAGTCAGTCCGCTTTCCCGAATCGCCCGTATGTGCATTTTCCGGATAGCAATGATGCCGGCCAGAAGATCCGGTGCCTGATCCGGTTCCGGCTGGTGAAGCATTCCCTTATACCCCTCTCCTGTTGTACGGGGTTTGTTTGTATAAATACGCGGAATGATCATAAGCCGGTCCGACACTTTTTCATTTATTTCTGCCAGCCGGTTTACATACTCGCATACCGCATCTTCGTTGTCCGCGGAGCATGGCCCCACAATTACAATAAATTTATCCGATTCTCCGGTGAAAATACTTCGGATCTCCCTGTCCCTCTTCTCCTTGATATTCAGAATTTCCGGAGAAAGAGGATATTCTTTCTTCAGTTCTGAAGGAAGAGGAAGCTCTGCATTTACAGTCATTCCCATAATTTTGTCACTCTCCATTTTCTGTGTTAAGCAAGACGATAAGCCGGGTTATGTCGTTGGACAATCATCTGTCTAGGCACAGCGTCGCCGCTGTGCTCGAGCAACCAACCTGAAGCGTGACGGGCCGCCACATTGCTTCTGTTCGGTCTTGCTTCGGATGGGGTTTACATGTGCCCTTTCTGTTGCCAGAAAGGCGGTAGTCTCTTACACTGCCTTTCCACCCTTACCGGGGCAGATGTATGCCGGCACAGGGAAAACTTATAATTTCTTCTGTACCGGCATACATCTGCCCCGGCGGTTTATTTCTGTTGCACTGGCCTTGGAGTCGCCTCCACCGGACGTTATCCGGCATCCTGCCCTGTGAAGCCCGGACTTTCCTCGTCTGCGGCCTTTCGGCACATGCAGCCGCGATTGTCTGTCTTACTTAACACAGATTTTCATTATACTATCTTCAGACGCCTTCGTCAACGCTCAGATCATCTCCGTCCGCCGCGGCAGTGGCAAGCTGATCGCAACGTTCATTCTGCGGGTGTCCGTCATGGCCTTTTACCCAGTGAAAAGATACATTATGAGGTTCTTTCGCCTGAAGAAGACGTTTCCACAGGTCGATATTTTTCACCGGCTCATTTTTTCCTCTTTTCCAGCCTTTTTTTATCCAGCTGTCCACCCAGTGCTGGTTAAATGCATTGACAACATACTGGGAGTCTGAATAAACTTCCACTGTGCAGGGGCGGTTAAGGACTTCCAGTCCGGCGATTACTGCCATCAGCTCCATCCGGTTGTTTGTTGTACGGACATATCCCCTGGAAAGTTCCTTTACATGCAGTTTTCCTTTTGGATCCACATATTCAAGTACACTGCCGTATCCGCCGGGGCCGTCCGGATTTCCTCGGGCTGCTCCGTCTGTATAAATCTTTACAAGCATTTCTTCTCCTTTCCGCTTCTGTCTGCCGATTCTCATTCTTCCAACAGGAACGACTGCCCTTCTCTGTCGATTCTTACTATTTTATCCTGATAATCTTCCGTGCATTTTTCCAGGAGAAGGCGGTCGAATATATCATAGGTTTCCCAGAAATGCATTGGGAAAACCTTCGCTGTTTCCGTACGCTTCATAAAGCAGTCCAGCCCCAGGCAGTACTGCTCTCCGAGGCGCGGATCTACGGGAACAAATGCCACGTCAATCTTTTCTTTCTGAAGCTTATTAATTTCCGACTGGTAGGAACGGCGCATCTTTGTATTATATGCATCCGGTTCTCCTTCCCAGTGCCACCAGTTCAGATCACCGGCGTGATAGATAGTTCTGTTTTTATATTTTACAAGAAAAGCCACCCCTTCATCATTGGAACGGAGTGTCGTAATATCAAGTCCCAGAACTTCTCTGCACTCATTTGGCCGGACAAAAATAACATCCTCTTCTTCCGCCGCAGGTACATCGTCTGAAAGAATGAACCGGATCTGCCCGAATCTATCCCTGAGGCGGAAAATATCCTTTCTGTAGTGATCGTAATGAGAATGACTGACAAAAACAGCCATTTTTTTATCCGGATCCAGCTCTGGCAGCTCTCCCTTATAGTAGTCAAACAGAAGGCAGACATCCTCCAGCTCTGCCAGGAAGCCGCTGTGCCCCAGGTATGTTACTTTTATCATAAACTGAGTGCCTCCACAACCTGCACCACCTCAGGCAGAATATACTCCATGTCATCCTTTGCTGTCTTTGCGCTCTCCGGAAGATTGATCAGTAATGTTTTCTTCCTTATGCCTGCAGCGGAACGGTCCAGTATGATTTTCTTTGAATAACGTATATTATAGGCTCTGAGAGCTTCCGGTATTCCCGGCAGAAGCCTGTCCGCCACATCCATCAGTGCATCCGGAGCGCAGTCTTCCTCTCCGTACTCTACCGCTCCTGTGGTCAGAATAAGATCAACAGCGGATGAGTCTGAAAGCTGTCTCATAACTTCCGCCGTCATCGCCCGGTCATTCGGCAGCGCTCCCGCAGCCTTTACCTGAAAGCCTACCTGCTCCAGCATACGCTTCAGCGCCGTAGCGGCCGCGCTCTCAGCTTTTGCCTTATAAATACCCGAATCTATTGTAAATATTGCTGCTTTCATCCTAAGTACCCCTTTCTTCTATATCTCCGCCCCTGCGGATCGTTTCATTTTTTCTGTCTGTTCCCCATTCTTCTGGTGTCTGTCCGCAAATAATTTCTCAGTCCTCTGCGCCTAAAATTCTTTTTACAGTCTCACCGGCTTTTTCATAAACCTTGTCCGGACTGCAGCCTATGAAAAATTCCCCGTCCCGGTAAAGGACTTTTCCGCCAATCATAGTCATCTTTACATTCTGCTTGCTTCCGCTGTAAACGACATTTTTTTCAATGTTCTGAAGCGGCTGCATATTGGGCTGCATCAGATCAATCATGATCAGATCCGCCTTTTTCCCTGGCGCAAGCCGGTCACACTCCGGAAGTCCCATTGCATGCGCGCCGTTTACGGCTGCCATCTGAAGCACTTCTCTTGCCGGGACCACTTCCGGATCGTCGCACACCACTTTCTGAAGTCCGGTCACAAGAAACATTTCCCGGAACATATCCAGGCAGTTATTGCTCGCCGCTCCGTCTGTGCCGATTGCAAGCGGAATTCCTTCATCAAGATATCGTTTAACAGGAGCAATGCCGCTCGCAAGCTTCAGATTGGAAGCCGGATTTGTCACCACATACAGTCCGCGCTTTTTAATAATATCAAAGTCTTCCTCGTCCATATGCACGCCGTGGAACAGTCCGCCGCCGTGCCGGAAAAGCCCCAGAGAATCCATGTAGGCTACAGGAGACATGCCTGTCCGGCTCCTGCAGTCCTCTACTTCCTTTTTTGTCTCCGAACAGTGCACATACACCGGAATCTGATATTTTTCAGAAAGAGCGGCCAGCCCCTCCATCATTTCCCGGCTGGTCGTATATTCTGCGTGGAATCCCAGCTGATAGGAAATCAGCCTGTCCTTGTCCTGATTATAGGTATGATAGTCTGATTCAACCTGTTCCAGTGTTCCTCCGAAGTTGTTGATACTCTCGCAGAACACATTGCGGAATCCGCACTCTCTCATAGCTCTGGCTCCGTCAGCCCGGAACATATACATATCAAATACAGAGGTGATGCCGCTGGTCAGGTACTCCATCACCGCCAGCTTTGTCTGCCAGTAAACGTCCTCTCCGGTCAGTTTGGCCTCGGCCGGAAACACCCGGGTATTCAGCCATTCATCCAGTTTCATGTCATCCGCATGGGAACGCAGAAATGTCATGGCCGAATGGGTATGCGCATTTTTAAAGCCAGGCATGACCAGATTCCTCTGCGCGTTAATCTGTTCGTCCCATATTGCTTCTCCTCCGTCCTTCTCAGGTCCGACATAGGAAATCGTATCTCCGTCAATCCAGATCTCGCCGTCAAAAATCGGCTGATCTGGTTCCATAGAAAGCACTCTTGCATTATATATCCTTGTTCTCATCTTTCTGCCCGTTCCTTTCTCTACATCTGTTCAATCGTTTTCGTTACAAGCCGCTCAAAATCTCCAGACCGCTTATCCGCGACAGCCTGGACATCCAGATGACTCAGTTCTTCATCAGACAGACCGCTTGCCATATTGGAAATACAGGAGATTCCGCACACTCTTATTCCCGCATGTCTCGCTGCCATAGCCTCGCATGCTGTGCTCATTCCTACAGCATCCGCGCCAAGAGCCGCATACATCCGGATCTCTGCCGGGCTTTCAAAATTAGGCCCTGTAGTCTGCAGATAGACCCCCTCCTGAATGGCAATATTTTCTCTTTCTGCCGTCTTCCGGATCAGATTCATCAGATCCGGATCATAAATATGCGTCATATCCGGGAATCTTTCTCCCAGCTCGGATACATTTTCTCCGATCAGAGGAGAAGGAACAAAACTGGAGATCTGGTCTGTAATCATCATAAAATCTCCCACCTGAAATCCCTTTTTTATGCCTCCGGACGCATTGGTCAGGAAAAGAATCTCAATGCCCATACGCTTCATCAGGCGGGTGGGGAGCACCACATCCTGCATGGAATATCCTTCGTAATAATGCACCCTGCCTTTCATAACAACAGCAGGAACATCTCCGATATATCCCAGCAGGAACTTACCGTCATGGCCCTGAACAGTCGATACCGGAAATCCCGGAATATCTCCATAAGGGATCTCCTTTTCTACTTTCATATTTTTTGCATATCCGCCCAGCCCGGAACCGAGAATCAGTCCTACTCTGGGTACAAAATCAGTTACTGACTGATAGTATTTATAACATGTTTCCAGCTTTTCATATAGTACACTCATTCTTTTGCCTCCATTCAGCCCTTTCCTTGTATTATAATATCCATGGTGCCAGGGTTCAAGCTTTAGTTTCTGCGTTATTTTCATTCTTTTTCCCTGTTTCCCTTATTCTAAATTTCTCCTGATATACTTTTTCTGGTCCGCGCAGCGGTCATTGCGGTTAAAGAATGAAGACGCTCTGGCTTTCAGCAGCACTCTGCGCCCGGCCGGATTTCTGGTATATATCAGATTGTTTCTTCCCATAACAGACAGCATAGCTCTCTGAAAGATTTCTGCCTTCTGCCTGGAACCGGAAAACAGCTCTGGTACACAGTAATACTCCACTGCTCCTTTCCGGATTCCGCCGGCCGCAAGCAGATAGCGCTGATTTTCAGCCGGAGCCATTGCCTGCCGGAGAGTATCCGCGTAGAGACCTTTTTCCCGATCCGTTCCTCCTTTCAGCCAGGAGGAAAACACAAATTCCCCGTTTTTCTCCGTCATAACCTGACATGCTGAGGTAATATAACCAGCTGCTTTCAAGGCCGCAAGAACAGAATTTCCGAGAGCACGGAATCTGCTTTCCGGAAAAAGGAGCTGAATAATTCTGCTGCCGAACAAAACTGTACAAATGAAAAATATACCTGTAATCAGGAAAAATACCGGATTTTCCCAGCCCCTTCCTGTTCGGATCAAAAAACGTAAAACCATATTGCAGATCTGGATAATGGTACAGATGATCTGAGCTGCCAGGGCATGATAAAATCTGACTCCCGGCCGCAGCGTTCTGCGTTTTGCCGTACATGCGTCTGCCATTTCCATCCCTCCGTCCAGCGATACAGCCGTCTGCCATTGAGCCGCGACCATATCTCTCTGCCCGCTTCTGGCCGCCATTTCTTCATTAATTTCAGCAACATGTATCCGGGTGTACGGAGGAGATATGACACTCATACGTTCTATTCCATTCTCAATGACTCCGCCGTCATAGTTCACGCCAAGCACGCCTTTCATCCTCCGTTCCAGAGTGTAATAATCTTCGGACAGCTCCGGATTTTCAATTCCCATTTTTCTCTTTTCCTTCGCTTCTTTTGCGTCACAGATACATACCAGATGCCAGATATTACTCACCTTATCCGGATGCTGTATATCTCTTCGGACCGCTCTTCCGCGCATCTGCGCAGATGCCACATAGGATCCTACATAGCTTGCCAGAACCAGCGAGTTGATACAGGGCGAATCCCATCCTTCCCCCAGAAGCGACCGGGTTCCGGTCAGGATCTGTATATACCCGCGTTCAAAGACACGGGTCATAGCCCGGATACAGATATCCTTTTTCTCTTTGAGAGCCAATTCACTGTATCCCAGTTCTTCTCCATCGGCTCCTCTGAGCCTGCGGAATGCCGGAATATACCCGGAGCACTTCCTTCCGGCTTCTTCACAGAATGCATCTGCGGCCGTATCCGGAAGAATAATCCATGTTCCGCAGAGAACTCCCAGCCTCCAGCCCGCTCCTTTTCGCCTCAGCAGTTCAAATATTGAAAGAACCCCTGTCGAGAGAAGTTCTCTGTCCGGATTTCCAATTGCGTTTCTGTACTCCTGCCGGATATAATCGGTCAGAATCAACATTCTTAGATTTTCCCCCAGAGAAGCATGTTCGCAGGCAGCTATCTGCAGAATACTGTCCAGTTTTCCCCGGCTGTTAATCAACATTTTCTCCAGTTTGTCATTCACAAGAAAATTCACTTTATTCTGCTTAATAAGTCCTCTTGCCTTCAGTTCCTTTTCAAGTGCTGATCTGAATTCTTCCGGAACCGGGCAGCTGCCACTGCTGTCAAAGAGAATGCCCTCAAGGAAATATCCCATCCACTTTTCATTCATTTCCGGAAGTTCTTTTACTCCCAGAACCTGCAGCCACTGGCCGGAAAACGGAATTCCACGGGCCTGACAGTAAATAAGCAGCCCCGACAGATACTCCGGATTCTCCAGCATGGGATCACAGAATTCCTCATATCTGAAAAGAGCTTTATGAGAAGCTGCCGCTTCATAGAGCTGCATGTCCTCCATCAGAGTCTGAAACATCTCGTCCGCGCCCTCCCGGAAACGGCACACCTGCCGGTCCTCTTCCTCAGACGGATAATTAAACCATACATAGTCCTGATGGGGACAGAGACTGCCTTCCTTTACAAGCTCAGGCACCGTTATCTCTGCATCAATGGGGCCGCACATCCGTATATACCGATCCCATTGTCCTGGCGTGGAATCGTAAGGCGGTGTCGCTGTCAGCGCAATAACTGTCACATCTTCCATCTGAGCCATAAAGGCCTCCAGAGCCTTCCACCACTCATTTTTCAGATGATGGCACTCATCCAGACAGATCGTGCCGATTCCGGCTTCTTTCAGCCTGCGGATCAGCTGATCCCCTGAAATGTCTGCTTCTTCCTTTTCTTTGCCGTCTTTCTTTTCTTTCCCGTCTTCATTTTCCCCTTCCTCCGTCTCTTTTTTCCCTGTCATGCCGCAGAACAATGTCTGATACGTAGCAGATGTAATCAGCCCGGGGCAGCGTATATCAGCAGAAAAATACTTCTCTGCCTCCGGTCTTTTCCCGGGGGATATGAATGATTCATAAATCCGCTCCAGCCACTGCTGACGTATGATAATCCTCGGCGAAAGAATCAGGCAGGGTCTTCCGCTTCTTCGGATCAGTTCAATTCCCAGTGTCGTTTTCCCGGCGCCGGGAGCCGCTACAATATGGATTCTTTTATCTTCCAGATATAAGTCCGCCTCCCGGAGAATCCTCGCCTGATATTCCCGCCAGACACCCCGGAAAGACAGCAGTCCTTCATATATATTCCCGCTTTGCATTCTTGCAGTCTCCTTAATACTTCTTAATCCGTAACCCCATTATACTCTCTCGCCGCCAATAAAGGAACCTTTATGAATTCGGATTTGTATGATTGAGAAGGGACGCCGGGAGAGACTGGTGTGGTGCCGGAGGACACACTTTCGTTCGGACCGCAGACGCAGCGGTACTAAGAGCGCAAAAAACGCGCTCTAAGAACCGGCGCTGC
>DXIU01000127.1 GCA_019112765.1 Candidatus Mediterraneibacter norwichensis
TAGGAGGAATTAATCATGGCAGTAAAAGTAGCGATTAATGGATTTGGACGTATCGGACGTCTCGCTTTCAGACAGATGTTTGGAGCAGAAGGATTTGAGATCGTGGCAATCAACGACCTTACATCCCCGAAAATGCTGGCTCACTTACTGAAATATGACTCAACACAGGGCAAATATGCACTGGCTGACAAAGTTGAGGCAGGAGAGGATTCCATCATTGTTGACGGAAAAGAAATCAAAATCTACGCAATGGCTAACGCAGCAGAGCTTCCGTGGGGAGAGATCGGCGTTGACGTTGTTCTGGAGTGTACAGGATTCTACACATCCAAAGCAAAAGCACAGGCTCATATCGATGCAGGCGCTAAGAAAGTTGTTATCTCCGCTCCGGCAGGAAACGACCTTCCGACAATCGTTTACAATGTAAACCACGAGACACTGACAAAGGATGACAACATCATTTCTGCTGCATCCTGTACAACAAACTGCCTCGCTCCGATGGCAAAAGCACTGAACGACCTTGCACCGGTCAAATCCGGTATCATGTGCACGATCCACGCTTACACAGGCGATCAGATGACACTTGACGGACCGCAGAGAAAAGGCGATCTGAGAAGATCACGCGCAGCGGCTGTCAACATCGTACCGAACAGCACAGGTGCAGCTAAGGCTATCGGCCTTGTTATCCCGGAACTGAACGGAAAACTGATCGGATCTGCTCAGCGTGTTCCGACTCCGACAGGATCTACAACAATCCTGACAGCAGTTGTTGAAGGCGAAGTTACAGTTGATCAGATCAACGCAGCTATGAAAGCAGCAGCTAACGAGTCTTACGGCTACAACGAGGATGAGATCGTATCCAGCGATATCGTTGGTATGACATATGGTTCTCTGTTCGACGCTACACAGACAATGGCTCTTCCGGTTGGCGACGGCACAACAGAGGTTCAGGTTGTTTCATGGTATGACAATGAGAACTCTTACACAAGCCAGATGGTAAGAACAATCAAATACTTCGGAAAACTGCTTGAGGCTTAATTTGAAGTCTGAGAGAATTCTGAATTGACTCACAAAGGGTCCGGTCTTAATTATTGGACCGGACTCTTTTTTCACTATTTTGAAAGTACAGGAGGCAATGACAATGGCAATGCTCAATAAAAAATCAGTCGATGATATTAATGTAAAAGGAAAGAGAGTCCTTGTAAGATGTGATTTCAATGTTCCGCTGATTGACGGAAAGATCACAGATGAAAACCGTATTGTTGCAGCTCTTCCCACAATTAAGAAACTGATCGCAGACGGCGGAAAAGTAATTCTCTGCTCTCATCTGGGAAAACCGAAGGGAGAGCCGAAGCCGGAACTGTCACTGGCACCGGTTGCCGTAAGACTTTCCGAACTGCTTGGACAGGAAGTAAAATTTGCGGCAGATCCTGAAGTCGTAGGACCGAATGCAAAGGCTGCAGTAGAAGCAATGAATGATGGAGACGTTGTTCTTCTTGAGAATACACGTTACAGAGCAGAAGAGACAAAGAACGGGGATGAGTTCTCCAAAGAGCTCGCTTCTCTGTGCGACGTATTTGTAAATGATGCATTCGGTACAGCCCACAGAGCCCACTGCTCAAACGTAGGTGTTACAAAATATGTTGACACTGCAGTTGTAGGATATCTGATGCAGAAAGAGATTGATTTCCTTGGCAACGCAGTTGAAAATCCGGAGAGACCGTTCGTGGCTATTCTTGGCGGATCCAAAGTTTCCAGCAAAATCTCTGTAATCGAGAACCTGCTTGAGAAAGTTGACACTCTGATCATCGGCGGAGGAATGTGCTTTACATTCAGCAAAGCTCAGGGCGGCAGTGTTGGAAAATCTCTTCTTGAAGAAGATTACTGCCAGTATGCGCTTGATATGATCGAGAAAGCAAAGGCAAAAGGCGTAAACCTTCTTCTTCCTGTCGATACAGTTATCGCAGATGATTTCTCCAATGACGCAAATACAAAAGTAGTCGCTATGGGTGAAATTCCGGAAGGATGGATGGGACTTGATATCGGACCTGAGACAGCAAAACTTTATGCGGATGCTGTAAAAGACGCAAAAACTGTTGTATGGAACGGACCGATGGGATGCTTCGAGATGCCGAAATTCGCAGCCGGAACTGAGGCAGTTGCGAAGGCAATGTCCGAGACAGACGCTGTAACAATCATCGGCGGCGGTGATTCTGCAGCAGCAGTAAATCAGCTGGGCTATGGCGACAAGATGACACACATCTCAACAGGCGGCGGCGCTTCTCTCGAATTCCTTGAAGGAAAAGAACTGCCGGGCGTAGCAGCAGCAAACGATAAGTAAAAAGCTTAGCGAAGGCAAGCCGGAGGCGCAGGCTGAGCTTAGCGTTTACTTAGTTCGCCGCACTTGCTGAGGTATTGACGAAGCTAGTAAGGCGAACATACCAGAGAGCTTAGCGAAGGCAAGCCGGAGGCGCTGGCTGCCGATAATATGTTTAGGAGAAGAAAAAATGGCAAGAAAAAAAATTATTGCGGGCAACTGGAAAATGAATAAAACTCCCAGCGAGGCCGTTGCTCTTGTAGAAGAACTGAAACCACTTGTTGCGAATGATGAAGTAGATGTAGTATTCTGTGTACCGGCTATCGATATCGTTCCGGTTGTTGAGGCGGTAAAGGGAACAAACATCCAGGTTGGAGCTGAGAATATGTATTTTGAGGAGAGCGGCGCTTACACAGGCGAGATCTCCCCGGCAATGCTTGTAGACGCAGGCGTGAAATATGTAGTTCTCGGACACTCAGAGAGAAGAGATTACTTTGGTGAGACAAACGAGGATGTAAATAAGAAAGTCCTCAAAGCTTTCGAGCACGGCATTACACCGATTATGTGCTGCGGCGAGACTCTGGAGCAGAGAGAGCAGGGCGTTACAATGGACTTCATCCGGCAGCAGGTTAAAGTGGGTCTTCAGAATGTAACAGCTGATCAGGCTAAGACAATGGTTATCGCTTACGAACCGATCTGGGCCATCGGAACCGGCAAGACTGCTACAACAGAGCAGGCTGAGGAAGTGTGCAAAGGCATTCGTGAGTGTGTTGCAGAGGTTTATGATGAAGCTACAGCAGAAGCAATCCGTATTCAGTACGGCGGATCTGTAAATGCTGGAAACGCTGCAGAGCTGTTTGCGCAGGCTGATATCGATGGCGGCCTGGTAGGCGGAGCTTCTCTGAAGGCAGACTTCGGAAAGATCGTAAACTACAAATAACGATAAACAGACTGTTTAAAAGTCAGAAAACAGGACTTCCGGTTTCAGATAAAAGGGATATGTTTCCGCAATATCTGGATCCGGAAGTTTCGCTTTACGGGAATGTCTGTTGTCTAAATTTACTAAAACAGTTTTTTTAATTTGTCTGATCTGACAGTGAAGGAAAAGAACTGATAGCAGTGGGAAAAGGGATTGGTTTTCCGAAAACTCCTTATGAGCTTGAAGATCTGAATCTGATCACACGGACATTCTATGATATCGACCAGAAATATCTCGGACTTTTTGATGAACTGCCGGAAACAGTGATTCATTTTACAGCGAAACTTGTGGATATTGCCCGCAACGAACTGAAATATGAACTGAATCCCAATCTGGTTGTGACGATGGCGGATCACATTAATTTCTGCATTCAGAGAGCGAAGCAGGACATTTATGTACAGATGCCGCTGATTTATGAAGTGGAACAGACTTTTCCGGCGGAGGAAAAAATCGGAAAATATGCGGTAAAGCAGATTGAGCGCCGATTCCATGTCAGACTCAGTCAGAATGAAGCATCGGGCATTGCGATGAACTTTGTAAATGCCCGCTATAATCCGAAAAGCAGGACAGATGTTACAGAAGATCTGCAGAAAAAGTATGATGAGATACTGGAAGATACGATCAGTATTGTGGAGGATGAGATCGGAATTCTGATTGAGAGGGATTCGTTTAATTTTGCACGGTACTCTTCACATCTGATGTATCTGCTCAACCGGATTGCAGAGCACCAGACGCTGGATTCAGATAACGGGAAAAGGAAAAGTAAAATACTGGCTTACCTTTAACGAGATCAACAGCTCTGTGGCGCCTATGGGAGCCCTTTTAAATCAGGGAATTCTCAATGATCTGGAGCATCCGACAGAATTTATGAAACAGCCGGATATTCCTCAGCAGAGATTCCAGGGACTGCATCATATGTTTGTTGCTTCTGCCCTTGCGGTAAAAATGGCTCATGAAATTGATCCGGAATATAAGGTGGGTAATATGATGATCTATTCAGCCAGCTATCCGCTGACCTGCAGCCCGGATGATGTTCTGGCATGCCAGAAATATAATCGTCTGTACAACTATTACTGCACAGACGTGCAGGCAAAAGGAGAGTATCCGTCATATGCGGATTCTCTTCTGAAGGAGTTAAATGTTACGGTAAAGAAAGAGCCGGGAGATGACGAGATCCTGAAAAACGGTACCGTGGACTTTATTTCTTTCTCCTATTATATGTCATCCTGTCAGACGGCAGATACGACAAAAGAAAGCGGCGAAGGCAATATCCTGGGAGGAGTTCCGAATCCTTATCTGGAAGCATCCGACTGGGGATGGCAGATCGACCCGAAGGGGCTCAGGTATGCGCTGAATGATCTGAGCGACAGATATGGTCTGCCTCTGATGGTAGTGGAAAACGGACTGGGCGCAAAAGATACCATAGAGGAGGATGGTTCCATTCAGGATGATTACCGGATTGATTACCTCAGAAAACATATTGAGCAGATGAAGCTGGCTGTGGACGAGGGCGTTGATCTGATGGGCTACACTCCCTGGGGATGTATTGATCTTGTATCTGCTTCTACAGGAGAATATGCAAAACGCTACGGCATGATCTATGTGCGCAGATATGACGACGGCACCGGTGACTTTGCACGGCTTAAGAAAAAATCATTTTACTGGTATCAGCGTGTCATTCAGTCGAACGGAGAGGAACTGTAATGGAACAGAGGAAGATTATTTTCCTTGATGTGGACGGCACACTTGTGGATTACAGCGGACATATCCCGCAGAGCGCGGCGGAAGCGGTGCGTCTGGCCAGGCAGAAAGGTCACAAAGTGTATATCTGCACCGGCAGCCTGACAGTAAAAGAGGCTTTCCCGGATATGATATTCGGGGCGGAGCTTTACCGGGATGATGTGAATAAGATCAGTTTTATTCTGAAATCTTATGAAGATTACCTGGACGCGGCAGAAGCGTTTCCTGAACTGAAAGCGGGAACCTGGGGCGGCGCGGGAGAAACGGCGCTGTTCGGAGATCTGGCTCTGAAAGAGATTGACAAGGCATATGCCATGGATGTTCTGCTGGAACATCTGCATGCTTCTCCGGATGCTACGGTGGCTTTCGGAGACGCAAAGGTAGATATTCCCATGCTGGAACACAGCCGGATCGGTGTAGCTATGGGAAACGGAGGCCCGGAGATCCGGGCTGCGGCAGATTATGTGACCGATGATGTAGAATGTGACGGGCTTTGGAAAGCATTTTCCCATCTGGGGCTCCTGGAATAAGAAGAATTTCAGCAGTTATTGCGGCGGGCGGATAAGCTTTTGTCACAACCCCTGTTCTCCGTCTTGCAAAATTGTTTAAAAACGGGTACAATATTTAACGGGATAAATCCCAAAATGTACAGAATAAAGGAGATATGGATATGAGCAAGAAACCAACCGTATTGATGATATTAGATGGCTACGGCTTAAGAGATGACAAACACGGCAACGCAGTGGCAGAAGCAGCCACACCGGTCATGGACAGGCTGATGGCTGAGTGCCCCTTTGTGAGAGGAAATGCAAGCGGCATGGCCGTAGGACTTCCGGAAGGCCAGATGGGCAACTCCGAGGTGGGACATCTGAACATGGGCGCAGGACGTATTGTTTATCAGGATCTGACCAAGATTACAAAAGCGATTCAGGATGGAGATTTCTTTGAGAATAAAGCGCTTGTGGCAGCTTGTGAGAATGTGAAGAAAAACGATTCCGCGCTTCATCTGATGGGACTTGTGTCTGACGGCGGCGTGCACAGCCACAATACACATATTTACGGACTTCTTGAGCTGGCAAAGAGACAGGGAATCGAGAAGGTATACGTACACTGCTTCCTTGACGGACGTGATACGCCTCCGGCATCCGGAAAAGAGTATGTGGAAGAGCTGGAAGCCAAAATGAAAGAGATCGGAGTAGGACAGGTTGCTACGGTTGCAGGCCGCTACTATGCCATGGACCGTGATAACCGCTGGGATCGCGTGGAGAAAGCCTACAGAGCACTTGTAAAGGGCGAGGGAGACGAAGCGGTTTCCGCGACAGAGGGAATTCAGGCTTCCTATGATAAAGATGTGACAGATGAGTTTGTTGTGCCCATGGTAATTATGAAAGACGGCGCTCCGACAGCAACGGTAAAGGATGGAGATTCCATTATCTTCTTTAATTTCCGTCCGGACCGGGCAAGAGAGATCACCAGAACATTCTGCGATGATGACTTCACGGGATTCGACAGAGGAGAGAGAGTAAAGACAACTTATGTGTGCTTCACAGAGTATGATGTGACAATCCCGAACAAGCAGGTAGCCTTTGTAAAAGAAGAGATCACAAATACATTCGGAGAATTCCTTGCGGCTCATAACATGAAACAGGCCCGTATTGCCGAGACAGAGAAGTATGCTCATGTAACCTTCTTCTTTAACGGCGGCGTTGAGGAGCCGAATCCGGGTGAGGACCGCATCCTTGTAAAATCTCCCAAGGTTGCGACATACGACCTGAAACCGGAGATGAGCGCTTATGAAGTATGCGATAAACTGGTTGAAGCGATCAAGTCCGGCAAATATGACGTGGTGATCATCAACTTTGCAAACCCGGATATGGTAGGCCATACCGGAGTTGAGAATGCGGCGATCAAGGCAATCGAGGCTGTTGACGAGTGTGTCGGTAAAGCGGTAGATGCGATCAGAGAAGTTGACGGACAGATGTTTATCTGTGCTGACCACGGCAATGCGGAACAGCTGATTGATGAGGAGACAGGCGAGCCGTTTACCGCTCATACAACAAACCAGGTTCCCTTTATCCTTGTAAATGCAGATCCGTCCTACAAACTGAGAGAAGGCGGATGCCTGGCTGATATCGCTCCGACTCTGATTGAGATGATGGGAATGGAGCAGCCCAAAGAGATGACAGGAAAATCACTGATTGTAAAATAAAGAAGATCAGATATAGAAAAAGCTGCACAGAGGCACGGCATGAATACAGCCGGGCCTCTGTCTGTATGTAAAGCCGGCAAAAGCCGGCTTTCAGAAGGAGAATATGAAATATGCGGGAAAAACTGACAAAAAGTGATGTGGAAAAAATACAGGCAGAGATCGATCACCGTAAGCTTGTAGAGAGGAAAGAACTGATTGAAGCGGTAAAGGAGGCCCGTTCCCACGGAGATCTGAGTGAAAATTTTGAGTATCACGCGGCCAAAAAGGAGAAAAACCGGAATGAAAGCCGGATCCGCTATCTGGAGAGAATGCTGAAGACAGCCATAATCGTGGAAGATCATTCGAAAGCAGATGAGGTCGGGTTAAATAATACAGTTGAGATCTACTGCGAAGATGATGATGAGACAGAGACATACCGGATCGTTACGTCTGTCCGGGGCAGTTCTCTGAACGGCCTGGTCAGTATTGAGTCGCCCATAGGAAAAGCACTTCTGGGACATAAAGAAGGCGACCGGGTCTACGTGAAAGTCAATGATGACTACGGATATTATGTTGTAATACGGAAGGTAATCAAAACAGAAAGCGAAGAGGAAGATCATATCAGAAGTTTTTAGAGATTATCAGACGGAAAAGATATATTATGCTGCAGTATCTCTGTTAATATTTTCATGAGAGGAGAAAAGAAAATATGAAATACACAACAGCTGTGTTTGATCTGGACGGAACAATTACGGATTCCTGTCCCGGAATTTTAAATTCGATCCGTTATGCTCTGAAAAAACGGGGAATCAGTGAGCCGGAGGAAGGTGTGCTTCGTTCTTTTATCGGACCGCCTCTTCAGCAGCAGTTTCAGAGGGTTTTTCATCTGTCCGAAGAAGAGGGAGCAGCAATGGTTTCTATATACCGGGAATATTACGGGGAGAAAGGCATTTTTGAGAACCGCATATATGACGGTGTGCCGGAGATGCTCAGACAGCTTAAAGCAGCAGGAATTAAAGTACTGATGGCCACTTCAAAGCCGGAAAAATATGCAGGACAGATTGCGGAGCATTTTGGATTTGATCAGTATTTTGATTTTATAGGCGGCGCATGTATGGACGGAACACGAACAGTCAAACATGAGGTGATTGAATATGTACTTGAGACATGCGGTATTTCTGAAGCTGACAGAAAAAATACCGTCATGATCGGCGACCGCCGTCACGATATAGAAGGAGCAAAACAGTCCGGACTTCACAGTCTGGGAGTATTATACGGATATGGCAGCCGTGAAGAACTGGAACATGCAGGAGCAGAAGCGATTGCAGAGACTCCGGCTGATGTGGCCGGACAGATTCTGGGATAATTGAGTGCAGAACAGAAAATGGATCTCGCATGTCCGCTTTACAGAAACTTTGCATAATCAGAAGAATAGTTTTTACATCCTCTGTTTAAAATAAATATGCAGCAGTAAAGAGAATGGTACTCTTTGACAGATTTATGCATAGGATGAAATATGAGATAAAACGGGGGCCTGAAAATGTACAGAGGATTGTGGAATTTTATTACAAAATATACGGACGAGAGTCATGCGGTATCTATTTTTCTTCCGGTTATGATCATGGGCTGGACACTGGCAGGACTGGCGATTGGCCTGGCCGTATGCGCATGTACCGGAACAGGTATTATGGCGGCGCTTGCAGATCTGATCTGTGCCGGCGGATATGCAGGTCTGATTCTCGGATTGTTCGGCGGATGCTTCTTCCTTTACCGGATCGGTGTCTGATGCCGCGGAAATCCGGCTCAATAGAAATGTGTAAATGAAAAATAAGAATCGAACTCCCCTGCCGGGATTGACTCGCATCAGCCAATCCCGGCAGGGGAGTTCTGTATCTTTTCTAAAAAAGGCCGGTCCAGCTGTATAAAGGCCATATGGAAAACCATTTTATGACAGGGAGCCCCATTTCGCTCAGAATAAGTGGGACGGCAAACAGCAGCAGCGCCAGAAACAGCGCCTGAAAGGCGTTTTTTCTCCAGTGGGACAAAAGCAGGACGAGAAATGTTATGAGAAGTACTGCGCCGGCCTGGATCAATGCTGCCAGGAACAGAAAGAGCAGAATCGGCATATTGAGGAAGAAATGACTGTATTGTGGTATGTTCTGTATTCCTGCCTGCAGTTCCCCCATGGGATAGACTTCTGAAATGGAAATCCAGCGGAAGATCCAGGGAAAAAGAGTGATCCCGATGCACATAAAACTGCAGACCAGATATTTGCTCCGGAGTACTTTCCTGCGGCCGCAGCGGGTGGCAGAAAGCAGTGCCCACATTCCTCTGCTGTCTTCCAGCGCCATTACATTTGAGAAAGAGAAGCAGATACAGAGGACAAGAAGGAGCAGATCGGTCAGAAAACTGTCGTCTATACTGCCGAGAAGGTAAAGGTACCCTGTATCATAGACAAAGACGCCGCCGTTTTCCAGAATCTTTTCATATTGAGCCCGGACTCTCTGAAAGGCGGGATAGAAAGCCATTTCGCTTTCCCAGGGCAGTTTCATACTTTCACCGGTACTTTCGCTGATCGTGCCGTCTGCTGTCATGCGGTCGATTTTTTCAATCTGTCCGGACGCCTCATCAAAGCGCGCCTGTTCGGAAGCAATAAGCGCCTCTTTTTCTTCGTTCAGTGTGCCTTCTAAAGATTTCATCAGTGTCTGATAGTATTCTTCTCCTGCTGACGGGACGTATTTCCTTTCCAGATCCGTCCATCCGAGAATGCATACAAATGCTGCTGCCACAAACAGGATGCGGTTTGCAAAAAGCAGTTTGTAACTTTCATGGCACAGCAGGCTGCTGTGAGGGCGGAAGGGCATACGAAAGGAAAAAATTTTCCGGCGCAGGGTCAGATGTCTTCCACGGGCGAACAGTCCGAAGGTAAGCGACAGACCTGCTGCGAGAAAGAGTGCCAGCGCAGTCAGAGAGCAGGCAGAGCGGCTGACCGGACATCCCAGAATATTCAGATTTAAATAATTTCCCCATATCTGATCCGTCCGGAGCAGCCCGAAAAAAGAAAGATATTTTAACAGATTCCATCCGGAATAAGAGGGGATCTGTGTGTAGAAAATCCAGTTTACTGTAAGGAAACCGATTCCTGCCAGCTGGGGTGAGAAGCTGCGGGAGGCGAAAATGGCGAAGGCGGACAGCAGCAGTCCGAAGCAGAAAACTGTAATAGCTTTTCCGGCTGTTGATGCCAGAAGAAAAGTACTTATGGAAACCGGCATACTGCTTTCCGTATAAGAGGCCACTGACTGGAGGGCTGCAGTCAGGTCTCCGGCCCCCGCGGCTGATATGCCGAACAGCAGACCGGTGCCAAAGAGCAGAAATGTGAGGGTGGCACAGTGGAGGAAAAGCGCGGCAATGCGGGCCGCCATATCCACGGCCACACCCCGCCTCGAAGCTCTTGTAACCGCAAAAAGTTCCTTTTCTTTTTCCTCCGCGATCAGCTGTCCCACAAAGAGAAATACCGAAAGAAGCAGAAGAAGATCCGAAACAGGATTTTCCAGTGCCATGGTGATCCCTTTTGCGGGAAACCATCGGATATTTTTCCCGGTCATGCCGCTGTGGTCCTCCGCACTTTTCCTGATATTCCGGCTGGTGAAGGATTCTTCTGATCCGCCGGACTGAAAGATTGAGATACCACTTAAGCGGGAACTGTTCTCCTGTACCGTCCGGATATAATCGTCATAACCGGATACAACGCTGATTTCTTCATACAGCTGATCTGCCAGTGACTGTTCTTCCGCCAGAGAATGGGTGTAGGTAAGATAATTCCCGGTCCGGTAAATTTCGTAATACTTTTCATAGATTCCGGAACTGCTGTTCATACGCTGCCTGGCAAGTGCGTTCCCTGCCTCGGTCCCCTGAGCAAAAAGATTCCGGACTTCTTCCACCAGGGCAATGCCGTCGGTCTGTTCCTTCAGCCCCTGGATATAATCCAGCTTTTCCGGCTCTGTCATTCCGGAAATGTCCCGGCATACAGCCCGGTAAGCTGAAAGTGGAGGCTCTCCCTGGACAGGCCGGTTCAGGTACCACAGAAAAAACAGATTCAGGAAGATGAGAAGAGCCATAAGGCCGGGGAAGCTTTTCCTTCCCCAGACTTTTTTCAGCTCAGACCGGATAAGACAAATCATATGCGGCCTCCTTTCCGGCAGCTCTTTTTTTGAATACCTGTAAATATACCTGTTCCAGATTTTCTGCCTGATTCCATTTCCGGCAGAGATCAGGGACTGTGCCCTGATCTACGATACTGCCTTCTCTGAGAAGGATGATTTCTCCGGCTGCAGATTCAATATCGGATACCACATGGGTTGAAACAAGAATGATTCTGTCCCCGGACATATTTTTTATCGTTTCCCGGATTCTGACCCTTTCTCTGGGGTCCATTCCTGCGGTAGGTTCATCCAGGATGATCAGACTGGGATCTCCAAGAATGGCCTGGGCGACAAGAATTCTCTGCTTCATGCCTCCGGAATATGTTCCGATCAGCCGGCCGGCTTCGTCCGCCATATTTACACAGGACAGGACGCGGTGTATTTCTTCTTTCTGTTTCTTTTTCGGAATGCCTTTGAGGGCGGCCATATAGGAGAGAAAGCGAAGACCGGTAAAATTGTCGTAAAGGCCCTGCTGCTGGGGCGCGTAGCCCAGCAGACTCCGGTATGCGGCGCCCATTTTCAGGATCTCTGTTCCATCCCAGAAAATCTGCCCCGAAGTGGGAGCCAGATTCCCTGTGATAAGGCTCATCAGCGTGGACTTGCCTGCGCCATTCGGGCCGAGAAGACCATACACGCCTTCTTTTAATGTAAGAGAGACCTGATCCAGAGCCTTTTTCCTTCCGTATTGTTTCGTTATTTTATTTAATTCCAGCATGTCAGATTCCCTCCCGGATCATTTTTACAGGTGTGTAGTCCGGCACGCTGTTCAGCAGGTCTTCCAGTCTGATCAGCCCGTACTGGTAGCGGGAAATTTCATAGGAGCCGTCCCCGTTGTCAGTATATTCATAATCATAGATTACCAGCGCGCGGCCGTCGGCTGCCGCCATCAGATCCAGCGGCCATCCAAGTGCCTTGTTGGTCAGGCTGCAGTCATATACCTTTCCTGTATCTGTATCGATGAAGCTGTAGCAGGGATCTTCTGCTGTATTATAACTGGTACAGCACAGCAGACTGCCAAGGGTGCCGGACAGATCGTTCCTGGACAGACTGGCGATAACGCTTTCTTCACCGGTCAGAGGATCGATTTTTACAATGTCCTTACCGGAATCATCTGAAATATACAAAAATCCGTTTAAAATACATTCAGAAGAGGAATTGCTGCCGGACCGGGTGCAGATTACGGTTTTTTCTCCATCAGACAAGTCCAGTGACGCATATACCAGTTTTGTTTTTTTCAGGATATCCATATAGCTGTCTTCGTCGAGAGCGGCAGCATCCTGTTCTGTCATGCCGTCCGGATACTGATATGTCTCCAGAATAATCCGGTTTCCGGCACAGCCGATTATCTGCCAGTTCAGTCCGTCGTCAAAATCCAGCGGGCATACAGCCCGGGTTTCCCGGCTGCCCGGATCAAGGCAGATGAGCTGCCGGTCGGAAGCCGTAGTATAGGTGCCGGAGCTGATCTGAGCAGTGCCCAGCTTTTTTGTTACAAAATACAGGCCGCCGGGGCCGCCAAAAGCCACGTCTTCCACGGTGGCGTTGTCGTCAAAGGTGTAGATCTGTTCCCGGCCGGACCCGTCCGGATTCATGCGGTACAGGACAGAGGGCCTGGTTTCCGTTTCGGTTTCGCCTGTAATCGTAATGACCGTCGTGCCGCTCGTGTCGGGGGAACGGTCCAGGTAGTAGAGAAAACCGTCCCAGAGAAAGATTCTGCCGTCATAAGATGCATCTGAAAAAACAGATGTACATGCCTGCGTATCATGCCTGCAGCTGCTGTCGCTGCACAGATAGACTTCCTGACAGGTGGCATAATCCATGTACATCAGATGAGAAGCATAGCTGCCGTCAGAAAGTTCGGTTTGTTTTTCGGTGAGATAATAGAACCCCTCATCCGTACTGCAGAAACGACTGAACAGACCGGTGTGCTGAATCAGAGAAACCAGTTCATCAGAATTGCTGTCGGAAGAAATATCCGGAACATCGCTGCCGGATTTCCGGTCAGACCCGTCATCGGTCTGTTCCGGATTTCCGGTATAATGATCGGAAGAATTTGTCCCGCATGCAGAAAAAATGCATCCGCAGACTGCAGTCAGTAATACTGCCGCCTTTGCAGCAGCAGATTTTCGGGAATATTTCCTGAAAAAATTCATAAAAAAGACCTCCTTGTTATTCTGGAATATGGATGTTCCCGCCGGCAGGGAAAACAGAAAACTGCTTTCCCGGTACTCTGCGGGAGATCCGGTTTACTACAAGGAGATCATATTTGAAAAAAGTCAAATTCCTGTCAAATGGATAAAGTGAAAGATACAGCAGCCCCGCCTTTTTCCCCGTTTCGCAGTGTAAGGCTGCCGCCGTGATTCCGGCAGAGAACCCGGCAGATTGCAAGTCCCATACCGGAGTGTGTCCCGTCACTGTCTATGGAAGCATATCGGCTTGCGGAATTCAGAATTTTATCCGGAAATCCGCTGCCATCATCGGATACCGTCACATGCAGCATTCCGGATTTACAGGAAAAACGGACGCAGATTTCTTTTTCTGCAAACCGCACAGCATTGCCGATGAGATTCTCAAGAATGCGGTAGAGTATTTTGGCATCCAGAGAGACTTCCTGTTCTGACACGGTATTCTTCCAGTTCAGTTCCAGATGTTCTTTTTCCGCCAGCAGAGAAAGATCGGCGAACATTCTGTCTGAGAGTAGGGAAAAGGAGACCGGCCGGGGCTGGATCTCCAGTTCTTCCAGCCGGCTGATGGTCCTGAGAGATTCCGTGTAGCGGTCCAGGCGCTGTGCTGTCTGCATAATATGATCGGCCGCGGACAGGAGTTTTTCTCTGTTTATCTGTTCTTTCGTCAGATGGAACTGAAGGTACTGGGCGTATCCCTGGATAATTGCAATGGGATTGCGCAGATCATGGGCTACAGAACCCTGTAATTCCCGCCGTTCTTCCAGCATACGCCACAGCTTCTGGTAGTTCTCTTTTAAAGTCTGTCTCATTTTTTCAAAGGAATCACACAACATCCCCATTTCATCCCGGCTGCGGCAGGATATCTGAAAGTCCAGATTCTGGCCGGCAATCTCCCGGGATGCGGATGCAAGAAGAGAAATCGGCGTTTTCAGTTTCCTGCGGTAAAAGGTCAGTCCGCACAGAAGAATTCCTGCAAGAGAGAAGATGACAGGCAGAGCCGTCATCCCGATCTGACTGCAGCGGTAGACGAGTTTCCGGCGTGGAGAGAGGGCGGAAAAACTGTTTTCAATGGAGGTGACAGAATAGCGGACATCCGGTTCTCCTGCAGAGGGATCTTCCGAATTGTATTCAGTGGGGACATTCCGGGGAATTTCCTGCAGCGCGTCATTGAGAGACATGAGCACAGTGGTGCTTGTGCTGCTTCCGTCAGGATAGTCGCTCTGGACGGTAAGATAGACCTGATCAGAGTCGGGGAGAAGATAGTTCTGCAGAGAAAGACAGCTCCAGATTACAAGAGCAGAGAGAAGCGCAACCAGTAAAAATGTGGTCAGGACATACAGAATAAAGGATTGTCTCAGCCCGGACAAACGGGACTTCTGTTTTACTGCTTCCATTTGTAACCAACCCCCCAGACTGTTTCAATATAATCCCGACCGGTAGTTTTCTGCAGCTTCTGCCGGATTTTGCTGATGTGCTCTTTGATGACGGCACTGTCTCCTGCTGCGTCCAGTCCCCATACTCCTTCATAGATCCGCTCCCGGTCAAACACCTGTCCCGCATGAGTGATAAGAAATTCAATAATATCAAATTCACGGCGGGAAAAATCAATTTTTTCCCCTTTATAATGTACCGTCCGGTTTGAAAGGTTCACCAGCAGTTCCCGGGAAGCCAGAAGACGGGAACTGTTCCTGCTCCGTGCTTCTCTGCGCAGATGTGCCGCGATCCGGGCCGCTGTTTCCGGCAGACTGAAAGGTTTGGTAATATAATCATCGCCGCCGAGAAGCAGACCATTGATCCGGTCCTGCTCGGAGGCCCGGGAGGTGAGAAACAGAATCGGACAGGAAACCTCGTCACGGATCATTCTGCAAAGTTCCAGACCGTTCATGCCGGGCATGTTAATATCCAGCAGGATGAGATCGGGAGAAAACCGCAGCTTGTCCAGAGCCTCTTTTCCGTCTGCCGCAGTACAGGTAAAATACCCGAGATCACTGAGATAGTCAGATAAAAGACTGACAAGCATAGGTTCATCATCAACAATTAATATTTTCTCTGGCATAGCCGGATACTCCTTTCACATCTATAAGTCAGCAGTATACACCAAAAAAATCAAAAAATGGTCAAAAATGAAGATTTGTTGCAGAAAATCCTCTGCCGGAATGGACTGACAGAGGATTTTATATTGTGAAAAACGTCCCGGGGAAGAAGTCCCTGCAGGTTCTTCCAATATGAAGTCCTCATCTGCAAATTCCGGAAGATGATTTCTGTTATGGAAAGAAAGCGCAGCGGAAGTTTACAGAACATCCGGGCGCAATTCGTGTATTTATAAGACAATGTTCCTGTCGGAGCTTTTCTGGCTGAGAGAGATAAAAGAAGTTCGGGCGTGGGATGCCATAAAACAAAACATGAAGTGGGAGCGTTCCGAAAAGCATTTGTTCTGGATGTTAGCCGGTGTCAAATGAGAGTCCCATTGGACGAACATTTGATTCCGGTGTTACATCCATTCAAATCTTTGAGCTAGAGCGGAACGGTTTTGTTTTATGGCATCCCACGCCCGAACGGACATTTATTTCCCGAAGTTTTCTTTTTCAAGATTTTTGAATGCAGTGGACAGCATCAGTTTGATTCTGTTAAGCTGGTTTACTTCACTTGCTCCGGGATCGAAGTCGATTGCGACGACGTTGGATTCCGGGTGTCTTCTTCTCAGCTCCTTGATTACGCCTTTTCCTACTACGTGGTTCGGCAGACAGGCAAAGGGCTGTGTGCAGACAATGTTTCCTGCGCCGCTGTGGATCAGTTCCAGCATCTCGCCGGTCAGGAACCAGCCTTCTCCGGTCTGATTTCCGATGGAAACGATTTCGGAGGCCATTTTAGCCAGATCCTCAATGTGTGCCGGCGGAGTAAAATGTCTGCTTGCGGCAAATGCTCTGGAAGCAGGACCGCGCAGCCACTCCACGGCTTTGATTCCCAGATTTCCGATCAGTGCTTTCCTCTTCTTGAATCCCAGGTGGGAGACCTTGAAGTTCTGGTTGTAGAAGCAGTACTGCATAAAGTCGATCAGATCAGGAACGACTGCTTCGGCTCCCTCTGCTTCCAGCAGATCTACCAGATGGTTATTGGCGGCCGGCAGGAATTTTACCAGGATCTCGCCTACCACACCGACACGGGGCTTCTTAATATCGAGAATTTCAATATTGTCAAAGTCGTTGATAATGTCGCGGCAGAGCTTCCGGAATTTCCGGCGGGACGGGTATCCCTCGGATACAAATTTCTGGACCACTTCCACCCATTTCCGGTGAACCGCATTTGTAGTGCCGGGCACTGCCTCGTAAGGACGCATCCGGTAAACACATTTCATAAAGATATCACCGAATACTGCCGCGTATGCGATCCGCACGGCAAGAGGCAGGGTGATCTTGAATCCCGGATTGGCCTCCAGTCCGCTTAAGTTGATGGAGATTACCGGTATGTGTCCGTATCCGGCTTTCTTCAGAGCACGGCGGATAAAACCGATATAGTTGGATGCGCGGCAGCCGCCTCCGGTCTGGCTGATGATAACGGCCAGATGATCGGTGTCATAATTGCCGGAGAGGATGGCGTCCATAATCTGTCCTACAACGATCAGCGACGGATAGCAGGCGTCATTGTTTACATATTTCAGTCCCATATCCACGGCCTGGCGGTTGTCGTTCGGAAGCACCTCGATCTTGTATCCTGCAGCTCTGAACGCAGGCTCCAGAAGTTCAAAGTGGATCGGCGACATCTGGGGGCAGAGGATTGTATGGGTTTTGCGCATTTCTTTCGTAAACGGTACTTTCTCGATGGAAGCCGGACGGATGGTACGCTCAGCTTTCTTCTGCTCCCGGACACGGATGGCCGCAAGCAGGGAGCGGACGCGGATCCGGGCAGCCCCCAGGTTGTTGACCTCGTCAATTTTCAGCGTCGTGTAAATCTTATCGGAACCGGTCAGAATATCGGCCACTTCATCTGTTGTTACCGCATCCAGTCCGCAGCCGAAGGAATTCAGCTGGATCAGATCCAGATTTTCCGTTGTTTTTACATAATTCGCCGCTGCGTACAGGCGGGAATGATACATCCACTGGTCCATAACATTTAAAGGACGTTCTACCGGATTTAAATGGGAGACAGAATCTTCTGTCAGCACGGCAATATTGTAGGATGTGATCATTTCCGGCAGACCGTGGTTCACTTCCGGATCAATATGGTACGGACGTCCGGCCAGAACGATTCCCCGGTTTCCTGTTTCATTCAGGAATTTAATAGTTTCCTCACCCTTCCTGCGCATATCCTCCCGGCAGGCGGCGAGCTCTGTCCATGCGTCGTGAACAGCGGACCGGATCTCGCTTTCACTTAAAGAGAACTTCTCTCCCAGTTCTCCAAGCAGCCGGTAAGATATGGTCTCTTCGCTCTGGAAAGAGAGGAATGGATGGATAAAGTCCACTTCCCCATTTACGATGGGATCCATATTGTTTTTGATATTTTCCGGGTATGAGGTTACAATCGGGCAGTTGTAGTGGTTGTTGGCGTCTTCGAACTCATTCCGCTCATAGGGAATGGACGGATAGAAGATATGTTTTAAACCTTTATTGATCAGCCACTGTACGTGCCCGTGAGCCAGCTTTGCCGGATAACATTCGGATTCACTGGGAATGGACTCGATGCCCAGCTCGTAAATCTTCCTGGTAGAAGACGGAGAGAGAACCACCCGGAAGCCCAGTTTCGTGAAAAATGTAAACCAGAACGGATAGTTTTCATATATGTTCAGTACCCGGGGGATCCCGATTTCTCCCCGATTCGCTTCTCCCTCTGAAAGAGGTTCATAGTCAAAATACCGGTGAAGCTTGTAGTCAAACAGGTTCGGCATGGTATTCTTTGATTTTTCTTTGCCGAGACCGCGCTCACAGCGGTTTCCTGTAATAAACTTACGTCCGCCGCTGAAATGGTTGATCGTCAGACGGCAGTTGTTGGTACATCCGCGGCACTTTGTCATGGTCGTGGAGTACTCCATGGATTTGATATCATCAATGGAGAGCATGGTAGTGCCTTCGCAGTCCGTATATCTTTCTCTGGCGATCAGGGCGGCACCAAAAGCACCCATGATACCGGCAATGTCCGGGCGGATCGCCTCACAGTCCGCAATTTTTTCAAAACTTCTCAGAACGGCATTGTTATAGAAAGTACCGCCCTGAACGACGATATGTTTTCCCAGTTCCTGGGCGCTGGATACTTTGATTACCTTAAAAAGCGCGTTTTTGATAACAGAGTAGGCAAGTCCGGCAGAGATGTCCGCTACAGAAGCTCCCTCTTTCTGTGCCTGCTTTACTTTTGAATTCATGAATACAGTACAGCGGGTTCCCAGATCGATGGGATTCTGGGCATAAAGCGCCTCATGGGCAAAGTCTTCTACTGAATAATTCAGAGATTTCGCAAAAGTCTCGATAAAAGAACCACATCCGGAAGAACATGCCTCGTTCAGCTGTACACTGTCAACGGTCTGATTTTTGATTTTGATACATTTCATATCCTGGCCGCCGATATCCAGAATGCAGTCTACATCCGGTTCGAAGAATGCGGCGGCGTAGTAATGAGCTACCGTCTCCACTTCACCCTCATCCAGCATGAGAGCTGCCTTGATCAGGGCTTCTCCGTATCCGGTAGAGCAGGAGTGTACAATTTCAACTCCTTCCGGAAGCTGTTCGTAAATATCTTTAATAGCGGAGATGGTTGTTCCCAGAGGGTCTCCGTCATTGTTGTGATAGAAAGAATAGAGCAGCGTGCCGTCTTCGCCTACAAGCGCAGCTTTTGTGGTTGTAGAGCCGGCATCGATTCCCAGGAATGCCTTCCCGCGATATGTTGCAAGATCCTTTACCGGAACCTGGTGTTTCGCATGGCGGGCAATGAATGACTCATATTCCGCATTTGTGGCAAATAAAGGCTCCAGACGGTCTACTTCGATTTCCATTTTTACTTTCTGTTCCAGCCGGTTCTGAAGCTCCCGGAGCGCAACCGGAGTGTCTTTTTTGGAATTCAGGGCAGAACCGATAGCGGCGAACAGATGAGAATGGTTCGGCGCAATAATATGTTCATCATCCAGCTTCAGCGTGCGGATAAATGCAGCCCGGAGCTCGGAAAGAAAGTGAAGCGGTCCTCCAAGAAAGGCCACATGGCCCCGGATCGGTTTTCCGCAGGCAAGACCGCTGATGGTCTGGTTTACCACTGCCTGAAAAATGGAGGCTGCCAGATCTTCCTTTGAAGCTCCGTCATTAATCAAAGGCTGAATGTCAGACTTGGCAAATACGCCGCAGCGCGCCGCAATCGAATAAAGCGCCTTGTAGTTCTTTGCATATTCATTCAGGCCGGAAGCATCTGTCTGAAGAAGAGACGCCATCTGGTCGATAAAGGAACCTGTGCCTCCGGCACAGACGCCGTTCATTCTCTGCTCTACATTTCCGCCTTCAAAATAAATAATTTTTGCGTCTTCACCGCCCAGCTCAATCGCTACATCTGTCTGGGGCGCATAGTCCTGAAGCGCTGTGGAAACAGCGATAACTTCCTGGACAAAGGGTACGCCGAGATTTTTCGCAAGAGTCAGTCCGCCGCTTCCGGTAATTACCGGAGAAACATAGATGGGGCCAAGTTTGTAGAGGGCGCGTCCAAGCAGATCTGACAGTGTCTCCTGGATGTTGGCATAATGTCGTTCGTAGTCGGAGAAGAGCACATCGTTTTCTTCGTCCAGAATCGCAATTTTAACTGTTGTGGAACCAATGTCGATTCCTAAAGTATGTAATTCTTTCGGATTCATAGTATGATCTCCAATCTTCTGTGTAATAAATATATGTGAGTTTCTACATATTAAATGTAATTTTAGATTTACAGCAATATACATTATACGACAGGAATCGGGAAAAGACAATTGTAATTATTATGCGGGATTGCCAGATTCTGCTTCAGCTTATGGATATTTTACATAAAGTTTATATAAAAGAACAGAAGAGGCACTAACATCTGTTTGACAAACCTTGTATGTGACGGTACAATTACACATGGAAATATAAAGAAAAAACAAAGAAAGTTAGGGGTAATTACAGTTGAACTGGCTTGACAAATTAGAAAGAAAGTTAGGACGTTTTGCAATTCCGAATCTGACGGTATATCTGCTGATCGGCTATGTGATCGGCTTTGGAGTCATGTATCTGATGCCTGAGATGGTGGGCTATCTGACCCTGGAGCCGGCCCTGATTTTAAGAGGGCAGGTATGGAGGCTTATATCCTGGGTTCTTATTCCGCCTACAACAAATCTGATCTCTCTGGTCTTTCTCGTGCTTCTGTATTATTCTCTCGGCACGGCTCTTGAAAGGACATGGGGAAGTTTCCGGTACAACGTATATATTTTTTCCGGCCTCCTGTTTACTGTACTGGCGGTGTTCGGACTGTATGCGTTTTATTATTTCAGATACGGAGTAGAAGTTCCGCTGTCTGTGATCGGACTGATCGGCACAAACTATATTACCATGTCCATTTTCCTGGCGTTTGCGGCTATTTATCCGAATATGGAGGTAATGCTGTATTTTATTCTGCCTATTAAAATGAAATGGATGGCCCTGGTATATGTAGTCCTGGCCGGATATGATTTTATTAACGGCGGCATCGGCATCCGGGTGGCAATTGGCGCGTCTCTCCTGAATTTTGTTATTTTTTTCCTGTCCACGCGGAATTTCAAAAGATTCGGCCCGAGGGAACAGGCACGGAAAGCAAAATTCAAAAAGCAGTCCAGACCTCATATGACTTATACCAACGGCGCGCATCATCGCTGTGCGGTATGCGGCCGTACGGAACTGGATGATCCGTGTCTGGAGTTCAGATTCTGTTCCAAGTGCAACGGAAATTATGAATACTGCCAGGATCATCTTTTTACGCATGAGCATGTCAGATAAGGGAAGACTTTATCCAAAAGGCAAACTGCGCATGCGGGAAATCTGCTTTATTAAGGAGGACGTACATGAAGAAGACAAAAGTGGTCTGCACAATGGGACCGAATACAAACAATAAAGAACTGCTCAGAAAGCTTATTCAGAACGGCATGGATGTGGCAAGATTTAATTTTTCACACGGAGATCACGCCGAGCATAAGCACAGAATGGATCTGGTAAAACAGCTCCGCGAGGAAGAGCATGCAAATACTGCCATACTTCTTGACACAAAGGGCCCGGAGATCCGGACCGGTACTCTGAAAGACGGGAAAAAAGTGGTGCTTAATACGGGGGATACTTTTACTCTTACGGTAGAGCAGATCGTGGGGGACAATAAAAAAGTATCCATTTCCTATCCGGGACTGGTGGAAGACGTGGATACCGGCAGCACGATTCTGATCGATGACGGTCTGATCGGCCTGAAAGTGCAGCACAGAAAAGAAAAAGAGATTGTGTGTGAAGTTGTCAACGGCGGCGAGCTGGGTGAAAAGAAAGGCGTCAATGTGCCGAATGTTGCGGTACGTCTCCCGGCAATCACAGAGAAAGACAAAGAAGATATCCGCTTCGGCGTGGAACAGGGAATAGATTTTATCGCAGCTTCTTTTGTGAGAAATGCGGAGTGTGTTCTTGAGATCAAGGCTTTCCTGAAGGAACTGAACGCACCCTATACTCCGGTTATTGCAAAAATTGAAAACGCTGAAGGAATCCGGAATATTGATGAAATTATCCGGGCGGCAGACGGAGTGATGGTCGCGAGAGGAGATCTGGGAGTGGAGATCCCGGCAGAGGAGGTTCCCTATCTTCAGAAGATGATCATTCAGAAGTGCAACAGTAACTTTAAGACGGTTATTACCGCAACGCAGATGCTGGATTCCATGATCCGCAATCCCCGTCCGACAAGAGCGGAGGTTACGGATGTGGCAAACGCGGTTTATGACGGAACTGACGCCGTGATGCTTTCCGGCGAGACGGCAGCAGGAAAGTATCCGCTGGAAGCACTTCAGATGATGGTTCATATTATTGAGAATACAGAACAGCACCTGGAATATGACAGAATGCTGGAGAAGGCCTACGGCCGGCTGAAAAGCAGTCTCTCCGGCGCCATCGGATATTCTTCTGTTCTGGCGGCTGCCAACCTGGACGCGAAATGTATTATTACCCCATCTGTCACAGGCGCTACAACAAGGGTTGTGTCCAATCTGAGACCGAAGCAGGTAATTCTGGGCGTGACTCCCAACGAGAGGGCCCTGCGAAGAATGTCCATTTACTGGGGCGTTGTCCCGCTGAAGTCCATGCAGTTCAGCACGACAGATGATATCTGCAACGGCGCGATAGAACTGGCTCTGGTGAAACAGTATGTAGAGCCGGGGGATGTGGTTGTTCTTACAGCCGGCATCCCGTCATCAAATATACTACAGGAGAGAACTTCTTCCAGCAATATGATGAGGATTGCTACGGTGGAATAAAAAGTGGCTCGTCCTGGGGAAAATACAAGAAGGAGAAGAATTATAATGAACAAAAGGCCATTTGTGACAAAAGAACAGGTGGAGGAAATTGTAAAAACATATCCCACTCCCTTTCATCTGTACGATGAAAAAGGGATCCGGGAAAATGTAAAGGCGCTGAAGGAAGCTTTTTCCTGGAATCCGGGATATAAGGAATATTTTGCGGTAAAGGCTACGCCAAATCCGTTTCTGATTGATATTTTAAAGGAATACGGCTGCGGCTGCGACTGCTCTTCCTACACAGAGCTGATACTTTCAGAAGCAGTTGGCGTGACAGGACATGACATTATGTTTTCCTCCAATGATACTCCGGCGGAAGATTTTGTTCTTGCGGACAAGCTGGGAGCGATTATCAATCTGGATGATATCACCCATATTGATTTTCTGGAAAAGGCTATCGGGCATATTCCGGAGACGATCAGCTGCCGTTATAATCCTGGCGGACTGTTTAAGATCAGCAATGATATTATGGATAACCCGGGAGATGCAAAGTACGGCATGACAACGGAGCAGATCACGGACGCGTACCGGATCCTGAAGGAAAAGGGCGCGAAAGAATTCGGGCTTCATGCTTTCCTGGCAAGTAATACAGTAACAAATGATTATTACCCGATGCTGGCAAAAGTGCTGTTTGAACAGGCTGTGCGCCTGGCGAAAGAAACAGGAGTTCACATTAAGTTTATTAATCTGTCCGGAGGAATCGGCATTCCTTACCGGCCGGATCAGGAACCGAATGATATTTATACCATCGGCGAGGGGGTACGTAAAGTATATGAGGAAGTGCTTGTGCCGGCAGGAATGGGAGATGTCGAGATATACACTGAGCTTGGGCGGTATATGATGGGACCGTACGGAGGACTTGTTACAAAGGCAATCCATGAGAAGCATACGTACAAAGAGTATATCGGTGTGGATGCCTGTGCGGTCAATCTGATGCGTCCGGCTATGTATGGCGCGTATCACCACATTACCGTGCTGGGAAAAGAGGACGCGCCCTGCGATCACAAGTATGATGTATCCGGCTCTCTCTGCGAGAATAATGACAAATTCGCAATTGACAGAATGCTGCCGAAGATTGATATAGGCGATTATCTGTTTATTCATGACGCAGGAGCTCACGGCTTCTCCATGGGATATAATTATAACGGAAAACTCAGATCAGCGGAGCTTCTGCTGAGAGAAGACGGAAGTGTTCAGATGATCAGACGGGCGGAGACCCCTTCGGACTACTTCGCAACATTTGACTGTTTCCCGATTGGAGCGAAGCTGATAAAAAAATGAAAAACAGTTGAAAAAACGACATGAATATGGTAAGATTTTACTCGGTCAGAGAGAGCGGTATAACGTCTCTCTCTGCTTTATTGGCCGCTGTGGCGGAATTGGCAGACGCACTTGACTCAAAATCAAGCGGAGCAATCCGTGCCGGTTCGAGTCCGGCCAGCGGCAGTGAAAGAAAAAACGGCTGTAACACAGAACAGAAAATAAACAGCGGAAGTGGAGAGTTTACGAGAACCACTTCCGCTGTTTTTTACATCTCGGCCAAAACACGCATTGTATACAAGTATGCAATACGTGGCAAATAAAACTTGCGTTGCAATAGAAAACATGTTAGGCTGAAACTGTATCAGTATCAATAATTAATAAGGAGTTAAGGAGGGAAGTATACAAACCATGAGAAGAAAGAGTAAGTTACTGGTATGCTCGCTTTTAATGTGTATGGTACTGTCTGTACTGCCTGTCACAGAAAGCAGCGCGGAGGAGAAGCCAGGGGAGACTACATCCGAAGCATCAGAGATCCAGGATGAGAATATCCAGCGTCTTGAAGAAACAACGGTAATGGATGAAAATGCCAATATTTATCCCGTGGAAGAGGAAGACGGCTCTGTAGAGAATGAAATCGGCGGAATTGCATTATATTCCCGGACTGTATCCGGAACAATGGTTGTGAATTTCAATACCGGGGGCAATAAGGTGACCTATTATACGGATGAGGCATCAGGAGAGACCGGATATACAAACGGCGCTTACGGCGCTGATGCCGTATGCCTTGGCACTTCCGGGGGAAAGATCCGGTTTATGATTGCCGGAATGACCGGAACTGTGGATGCGGCGGATGTCGAGGTAGTTGATTATTCTACTTATAAAAATGCTGTCAGCTATTATACGGTATCTGATGGAAAACTGATTCATTATATTTCACAGAATCTGAAAACGGCAGAGTATTCTCAGATTAATAACGGAACAGCTCCATCCTGCCTGAGCGAGGGTGTCAGATATTACAGTTACGATGGACATTATTTTTATGAAGATTATGAAAAGATGCTTTCGGATTACCGGGAAGGATCCAGATCACATTCCGTAAATCCGTCCGACCCGTTTTATAATTATTATCAGTTTCTGCCGCTCAGAAGTCAGACAGGCTACAGCGCGGAAGAACTGGATGCTATGATCGGGAGCAGGACAGAAAGCTCGTCAAAGCTGAGAAACACAGGAAAGTCGTTTGTTACATACCAGAATACTTATGGAGTAAATGCGCTTCTGGCAGCGGGCATCGCGGCGAATGAAAGCGGATGGGGAACGAGCAGTATCTGCCAGCAGAAAAATAATCTGTTTGGCCTGAATGCGGTAGATTCTTCTCCGGGAGAAAGTGCAGACCGTTTTTCTTCCGTGGATGAATGTATCCGGCAGTTTATGAGCAGTCATATGTCAAAAGCATACCTGTATCCGGAAAACTGGTCTTATAACGGCGGATACCTCGGAAACAAAGGCGGCGGAATTAATGTAAGATATGCTTCCGATCCCTACTGGGGAGAGAAGGCTGCAGCAATTGCATGGACCCTTGACGGATTTGGCGGAACCAAGGATAATGGAGTGCACATGTTTGGAGTGTCAGAAGGAGGCCTGAACGTGAATATCAGAAGTCAGGCTTCCACGGATTCGTCTGTTTTATATGCGACAGGGTCGCTGCCGGTGTATCCTGTACTTGTGCTTGATTCACAGACAGAGAATGGATTTTATAAGATCCAGAGTGAGGGAGTCCTTGACGGCGGCCGCACAGGCCTTGCGAAAACTGCGGAATATGATTTTAATGAAATGTACGCTTATATTTCCGCGGATTATGTCAGTATTATAAATATCGGAAGAAAGACAGATCAGGAGCAGCCGGAGCAGGATGTAAAGCCGGAGGATACGGAGGAATCTGCCGGAAATGATCAGGAATCTTCAGATACCGGCCAGGAACCTTCAGGAGAGGAGCAGAAGCCGGATGAAACGGATAAAAGTCCGGGAACAGAGCAGAAACCATCAGATGATACAACCGACGAGTCAGAGAACATGAATACGAAACCGGATAATACTGTTCAGGAGCCGGAAACGGTTATAACAGAGCAGAACGGATCTCAGCCGGAAGCGGAGGTCCGTCCGGACGGAAACGTCCCTGAAAACGAGAACAGCCTTACTTCGCACGAGGATGCCGGAGAAGCTGAGCCGGACAGTGCGGAATCTGAATCAGATGAAGAGGAAAAACAGGCAGCGGAATCCGGAATGTCAGCTGATCCGCAGGAAAAATCCGGTTCTGCAGATAAAAGAACAGGGAAAGAACCGGACCCTGCAGATACATATAAAGAAGAATCCCGTGCCGCAGCTGCAGTTTCTGTGGAATATACTCAGGCGGCTGAAAAAGCAGCTCCCAGAACCGGAGATTTCAGTGATTTTACTTTGTGGGCGGTGCTGGCGGCAGGTTCTGTTCTGCTGGCAGGAGCAGCACTGATACAGAGAAAAAATAACGGATTTTAATTAGGGACAGATTGAAAATTTCTGCTATATTTTTTTGGTGACATACATATTTATATATGATAAAATGTTTTTCTGTAATGAAAAAGAAGGGAGATGATCCGAGGCTTTTTGCAGCGGGTCAGAGGACAGAAAATGAAAAAATCAGAAAATAAATCACCGGCACAACTTATACTCCATATAGTACAGGGAGCTCTGATCGGTCTGGGAGCCGTGCTTCCCGGTATTTCCGGAGGTGTTCTGAGTGTTATCTTCGGAATTTACAAACCGGTTATGGAACTGCTGGCTAATCCGTTCCGCAATTTCAAAACCCATGTGCCAAAACTGATTCCCTATATTATAGGAATGGCAGTGGGATTTCTGGGAGTTGCCAAACTCCTGGCATTTGTACTGGAAAAATATGAGAATCCTTCGGTCTGTCTGTTTGTAGGTCTGATTACCGGAATGCTTCCGTCTCTGTGGAGAGAAGCGGGAGAGCAGGGAAGAAAAAAAGGTTCTTATATTTCCATGGCAGCTGCGTTCGCTGTAATTCTGACGCTGCTGATTGGGCTGGGTGTTTCTTCTATTGTAATAACCCCGGGATTTGGCTGGTATCTGTTCTGCGGATTTTGTCTTGCACTCAGTATAATCGCACCGGGCATGAGCTTTTCAACGCTTCTGATGCCTCTCGGACTTTATACGCCTTTTGTAGATGGAATCGGCAGTCTTGACATGAATATTTTAATTCCGGGAGGAATCGGTGCTCTTGCAACAGTAATCTGTCTGGCAAAACTGATCAATCTGCTTTTTGACCGGTTCTACACCTATGCTTTCCATGCGATTGTGGGAATTGTAGTGGCGGCTACGATTGTTATCATTCCGTTTGAAAGTTTTGCGGCGTCTGTGGAATCCTGCATTATAAATATTGTGTGTCTTGTTGTGGGAATTGTGGCGGCTCTTCTTCTGGACCGGTTCAACAGCAGCGTTGAGGTGGGCTGACCGGGATACTCTCAGGAAAAGAAAAATCTTTCATGCCGTCATGAGAATGTAAATCAAACAGCAGAAAAGAAATAAAATATGGGCTGCTTTACCGTGGATTTCCGGTGAAGCAGCCCATTGCTGTTTGTTTTTTATATTTATAACTGACAGACAAGATCTTTCAGATCTGTAAATTTACTGATGCGCATTTTTGCATCCGGCACATCTCCGAAGCCATACCCGGCAAAGATAAAAGGAATACCTGCCTCGGCACAGGCGTCTGCATCACCCCGGGTGTCTCCTACATAAACGGGATTTTTCAGTCCGTTCCTCTTCATAAGGGTAAGGATGGTCTGCCCTTTGGATGTCTGCGTTTCCCCGAAACACAGATGATCCTTTATAAACGGTTCCAGAGAGCAGGTGCGCAGCAGCACTTCAATATAGCCCTGCTGACAGTTGCTGACAATGAAAAGCGGATACTGTCCGGAAAGCGCAGCCAGCGTATCGGTAACCCCGTCAAACAGTTTTCCGGGATGGGTTTCAAGATAGCGGTTTTCATACTGAAAACAAACTTCCAGCAATTTCATGCGTTCTTTTTCCGGAAGACGGGAAAAAAGTGTATCGGCGATTTCTGTCATGGTTTTCCCGAATACCTGCTGCAGTGCATTCTCTGTAATTGTCAGATCCAGAGAGGAATTTTCCTGTATTGCCAGGTTCCATGAACGGGCAACACTGTCTGTGGAATCCCACAGTGTTCCGTCTACATCAAAGATAATACTGTCCATATACTGAGTCCCTTTCCTGTTTTTGATTTTAAACCGTTACTCATAATACCATAAAATCAGCCTTTAAAAAAGAGAAAGTTTAGTGTATACTTTACTATTGAGTGAAAATCGGATTATCCGGAAGGGAGAAGTATGGCAGATGAGAGAAAAGATCGTACTGATAGATGGACACAGTATTTTAAACCGGGCCTTTTACGGGGTGCCGGATCTGACAAACTCTGAAGGACTCCACACAAATGCCGTGTATGGATTCCTGAATATTATGTTTAAAATACTGGATGAAGAACAGCCGGAATATCTGACCGTAACCTTTGATGTGCATGCGCCTACATTCAGACATGAGATGTATGCGGACTATAAAGGCACGAGAAAACCTATGGCAGAAGAACTGCGCCAGCAGGTACCGGTAATTAAGGAAGTCCTCCAGGCTATGAAGATTGAAATTATTGAGCAGGCAGGACTGGAGGCAGACGACCTGCTCGGCACGATTTCGCGGATATGTGAAGAAAAAGGTATGGATGTATCAATTATTTCCGGAGACAGAGATACCCTGCAGCTTGCTACGGAACATGTAAAAATCAGGATTCCGAAGACAAAGCAGGGCAGAACGGAAGTAGAGGATTATAATGCTGCGGAAGTAAAAGAAAAATACGGGGTTACTCCGGTGGAGTTTATCGATGTGAAGGCACTCATGGGTGATGCTTCCGATAATATTCCCGGCGTACCCGGAATCGGGGAAAAGACAGCCACAAAAATTATACAGGAATATGGAACGATTGAAAATGCATATGAACATGCAGAAGAGATAAAACCTCCCCGGGCCAGCAAAAATCTGCAGGAATACTGGGAACAGGCAAAAATGAGCAAGACGCTTGCTACAATAGACACTCATGCAGACATCTGTTTTGATCTGGAAAAAGCGAGATATGGAAATCCCTACACAAAGGAGGCTCATGAATTATTTCAGCGTCTTCAGTTTAAAAATATGCTGAGCCGCTTTGATGTTGAAACGGAAGGAAATGTCATCGAAGAATGCTTCCGGGAGGTGTCAGACAGGGAAGAAATACAGCGGATATTTGCAGAGGCAAGGCAGGCAGATCGGGCAGCCGCTGCATTTTCGAAGGAACCGGGAAATGTTCCGCCTTTGTTTGCCCATCCCTCCGGATTCGGCAGGATTTCCCTGGCCTTCGGACCAGAGCGGATTTATACGATTCCCTGCACAATGGAGACGGATATGGAGTTTCTTTTTTCAGAGCTTTCGGAGCTCGCGGGAACTGTTCCGTGCTTCGCAGTGTGCGGACTGAAAGAATACCTTTCATATCTGCCGGGGGCACAGCCGGAGAACAGTTTTGATGTGATCCTGGCAGCATATCTCCTGAATCCGCTGAAAAGCGACTATGATTATGAGGATGT
>DXIU01000128.1 GCA_019112765.1 Candidatus Mediterraneibacter norwichensis
CGTTTGTGTTTGGCGGAAAGTACAGATTTGTATATAACTGGAAAGAAGGTGCGCCGGAAGAAGCGGCTTTCGATCTTGAGTATCTTGCTGGGAATTCATATCTTACCCGGGGAAGCTGGATGCCCCTGGGAGAGAGGAAGCGCCAGATCACAGGTGAAGAGCTGCGGGCGGGCGAAGATTCCGGAATATCTCTGGAAGGGACAGTGTATCGATTTTTCTGGGCGCTGGATACAGAGGATGAAGCTCTGTTTAGAGAGAATGTTTCTCCAGATATCCAGATTACAAGAGACGGAGTGGATGGAGACTCTTACGGAATGACGAATGTTTCTCAAACGGCTGCGTTTATGGCGGCGGATAAACAGTATTACAGTCAGAATCAATACAGTGTTCACATCGACCGGACAGAGTTTGCGGATGATACACATGCTGTAGTTTATGCATTGCGTCTTTATCCGGCGGATACCGGGAACAAGCATCGGGGTTCTCAGAATAAGTTTTCTCAGTTTTACAATGAGATTCTCACACTGGAACTGGAAAAGAGCGATCGATGGAAAGTAAGGAGAGCCGTCTTTAAGCGAAAGGAAAATCCGGTTCCTTACGGATATCGGGTGCTGGAACTGTAGGGGCTGTGAAATGATCTGGAGAGTGACTCCGATTCAAGGCTCAATTGCGGGCCTTGACGCGGGATTCTGCCAGATTTGAGGAAGCACTTAAAGAATATAAAGGAAGGATGGAAGAAGATGCGGGAAGAAAATACACATAAACAGAAAAAAGCTCCGGATCCGGTGAAAATTTCTCCGAATGCATTTGGTCCCAGGGAAAATACAGCTGTTTACTGGCTTGGAAACGGCGGAGCCATGATTAATGCGCGGGGAGTATGTATCATGATAGATCCGCTGCTCGAGGGCTTTGATATGCCTCTTCTGGTGGACGCTCCGATTACTCCGGAGGAGACCGGAGAGCTTTCTGCAGTGCTTATTACGCACTGTGACAATGACCATTTAAGCAGAGCAACATGCGGGAAACTTAAAGAAAAATGCAGGCAGTTCTGCGGACCGCATTATGTGGCCGGGCTCCTGGAGGAGGAGGGAATCCCGGCGTCCGGTTATGATATTGGGGCTGAGTTCTCTGTGGGAGATGTACAGGTTACCCTGACACCTGCGGATCATGCGTGGCAGAACGAGAGTAAAAAGCATGCAATTCGCTTCTTTCAGCAGGAAGATTACTGTGGATTCTATTTAAAAACTCCGGATGGGACAATCTGGATGCCGGGAGATTCAAGGCTTATGGAAGAACAGCTTCATCTGCCTGCGCCGGATGTAATTCTGATGGACTTCTCGGACAGCCGGTGGCACATCGGGCTGGAAGGTGCAGTGACACTGTGCGGAGCTTACCCGGAGGCAGCTTTGATCCCGATACACTGGGGCTGCGTGGACGCTCCCGGTATGCCGGAATTCAGCGGGGATCCGGAAGAGTTGAGAAGACGGATCATAAATCCGGAACGGCTTCATGTTATGGCGCCCGGGAAACCATATATCCTGGAGTAACGGCTCAATTATGGGCGGCTGTCCGGGAGAAAATGCATCCGGAATGACATTTCGGAATATATTGAGAAAATCAAATCATCGTAAAAGTAAGGCGTCGGAAAATTCCGGCGCCTGTTTTATGATATGGCACCGGTAGAGACTTCTTATCATTTCAGCACAAGACTGTCTGCGGAATGTATAAGGTATATCATGGCGCGGATAAGGTATTCCTTTTTTCTATTCTTGTTCATGCAGAATAAGTATTTGTGTGTTGGAAAACGGCAAGTATAATTAAAGTGTGACTTCAGACAAGATGATTAAAGGAGAAGTGGTGACAGCATTGCGGACAATGTGTGTAAAGCTGTGTTATTTGCTGTTCCGTTTATGATAAGGCACAGCCGGATTCGGAATCAGATCAGGGAATTAAATTAGCAGGCATGACCATGAATCTGCATACGCGGGAAGTATGATTATCCATAACGGACAGGTATTAGACAGAGTGCGGGAAGCGTAGGATAATGAATGGGAGAAAAATCAGATTGCTGGATGCCGAGCAAACAAGAAGCAAAGGATGATTAAGATTATGAAAGAAAATATTTTAATTGTCTGCTATTCCTATTCCGGAAAAACCCGCAGGATCGCAGAGACGATACAGCAGCAGACCGGAGGCAGACTCAGCCGGATCTATCCCAGACAGCCGTATCCGACTGATTTTGAGAGTCTGCTGGCTCAGGTGCGGGAGGAAACCAGGACAGGAAGAAAAATACCGCTGCTTCCGGTTGACGAAAATGCAGATAAGTACGATGTAGTATTCATCGGTTCGCCCAACTGGTGCGGAACCATTGCCCCGCCTGTGGCGTCCTGGCTGCGTGAAAATGATCTGACAGGGAAGAAGGTTATTCCTTTTTTCAGCCACTGCGGCGGAGAAGATAAAGGAATGGAACAGGCTGTCAGGGATCTCTGTCCGTCAGCAGAGATGGGGAGTGGTCTGTATGTGCTGGAAAACGGAAGTGAAGATCTGCATGATAAGGTGCGGAAATGGATGAAGCAGAAAGTAATCTGAAATTGAAAGGAAGTAAAAGAACATGAAGAAGAATATTGGAAACAGTCTTGCACTTTATCCTACTCCGCTTGTTGTGGTAGGCACGATGGTAAATGGAAAACCGAATTACGTCCTGGCAGGACACGTGGGGATTATGGGACATGATCGGATCATGGTGAGCCTTGCAAAACCGCATTATACAAACCAGGGTATCAGAGAGACACGCGCGTTGACAGTAAATATCGTAGATGAAGCAATGCTGGCAAAGGCAGACCGGACGGGATGCGTCAGCGGGAACAAAACAGACAAATCCGAAATGTTTGAGTATCATACAGAAGGGACAGGAGCTCCGGTCATTGACGAGGCTCCGGTAGTCATGGACTGTACTGTGGACGATATCTATGAGACGGAAGGATTTGATAATTTTATTTGCAAGATCGACGGCGTTTATGCGGAAGAGAATGTGTTGAATGAAGCAGGGAAGATCGATTACCACACATTGAAACCGGTTCTTTTTGAGATGCCGACATATGAATACCTCCGCACCGGAGATGTCATTGGGAAATGTATGAATATCAGTAAATAGCAGAATATTGGAAGGAAACAGCGAGGCAGAGTTATGACAGGAAAAGTAAAATTAAATAACGGGATTGAAATGCCGATGGAAGGATTCGGCGTTTTCCAGATCCCGGAGGAAGACTGTGAACAGGTGGTCAGAAACGCCATTGCAGAAGGATACCGATTGATCGATACGGCAAGTTCGTATCAGAATGAAGAAGCGGTCGGCAGAGCGATCCGAAGCTGCGGCGTTCCGAGGGAAGAGCTGTTTATCACTACAAAAGCATATATCCAGCAGATGGGATATGAGAATACGAAGGCGGCATTTGAAGAATCGCTGAAAAAACTGGGGCTGGAATATCTTGATCTTTATCTGATCCATATGCCCTTTGGAGATTATTACGGTTCTTGGCGGGCTATGGAAGAACTGTATAAAGAAGGAAAGATCCGCGCGATCGGCGTGTGCAACTTCTATCCGGACCGACT
>DXIU01000129.1 GCA_019112765.1 Candidatus Mediterraneibacter norwichensis
TCCTGTATATTCTATCCGTAAGAAGAATCGGAATGTTTCCAGGCTTTTCCCAATGTATGCCCCCTTCGCAATTCCTCATAAGACAAAAGGAAATGGGCACTTTAACGGCAAAGAAGTCAGGCCATCCAGCAGGCAGTACTGATGCTCTGGATTCGTTAAGCTGCAGCCGGATTCAGTCCTGTTCAACCGTTGCTTTTGCCGTTAAATCTCCCTTCTGTTTTTGTTTTATGAGGAATTGCGAAAGGAACGTCTGCTTTGGAAAAACGGGAATAATCAGGAGTCCCTCCCGGATAGAATATACAGGAGATGCCGGGTATGGAATCCTGGTGACTCGGAGAAATCTGTCAGAAAAACCGGGGATTGGGAATCTGATGTTAATGCCTGAGATGAAGCTGTCCGAACAACGTGAGTTTTCATCTCAGGCATTGCTTTTAATCAGATCCCCAATCCCCGGTTTTTCTAAGATTTCGAAGCGGAGCCAGAATTCCATACCCGGCATCTCCGTCCCATTCTATCCCGGAACTTCTGAATACTTTCCGATATTTCTTAATCTACGTTCATTTCGACGAATCCGAATCTTTCATAAGTTCACAGGATTGACATACTTTCCTGCTAGGATTAGGATAAAGTAAAACTGGGATGGACAGCAGAAAAAGCTGAATATACGGCAGAAACAGAAGGAGATGATCCGTGATGGAAAAGATAAAAATTCTTGTTGTAGATGATGAGAGCAGGATGCGCAAACTGGTGAAGGACTTTCTGAGCAGGGAAGGCTATACTGTTCTGGAGGCGGCAGACGGCGTGGAAGCGATGGATATTTTTTATGAGGACAAAGACATTGCGCTGATTATTCTGGACGTAATGATGCCCAGGATGGACGGGTGGCAGGTGTGCCGGGAGATCCGGGAATCATCAAAAGTTCCGGTTATTATGCTGACGGCCCGGTCAGAGGAACGGGATGAGCTTCAGGGATTTGAACTTGGAGTTGATGAGTATATCTCGAAACCGTTCAGCCCGAAGATTCTGGTTGCCCGGGTGAATGCCATTCTGAGAAGAACCCTCGGGACAGACGATGGAGATGTGATATCTGCAGGCGGAATTGTGATTGACAAGGCTGCCCATATTGTAAAGATTGACGGAAAATCCGTTGACCTCAGTTACAAGGAATTTGAGCTTCTGGCGTATTTTATAGAGAATCAGGGAATTGCCCTGTCAAGGGAAAAGATACTGAATAATGTGTGGAATTATGACTATTTTGGAGACGCGCGTACTATTGATACCCATGTAAAGAAGCTGAGAAGCAAACTGGGGGAAAAAGGAGAATATATCAGGACCATCTGGGGCATGGGCTATAAATTTGAGGTGGAAGAATGAAACATTCAATCAGGAGACAGATAACCGTTATTTTTATCTGTGTGCTTGTCTTCATCCTCGGAAGCCTGTTTATTGTCAACATGGGATTCCTTGAGCGGTATTATTTTTCTTATAAAACCAAAGATCTTCTCGACACTTATAAGGATGTGGATCAGGCTCTCCGGAAGGACACGTTTCAGGATGATGATGTCCAGAACAACATCCTGTATCAGGTAGAAAAGATGAATGTGGATCTGATCATTATAGACAGCAGAGGGGAAAGCGCGTTTTCTACCATAAGCGAACAGGATCCCCGTCTGCTGCAGATGCTGGCTGATTTTCAGAGTATTGTGGAAAATGATACGGTTCCGGGCTATGTCATGCAGCAGACGGACGACTATATTCTGTACAGGACGGGCGACTGGCAGGGCAGTACAGAATACCTTAAAATGTACGGCTATTTTTCGGACAGTTCTTTCTTTATGATGCAGAGTCCTCTTGAGAGTATCCGGGAGAGCGCGGCTCTTGCGAACCGGTTCCTGATTTATCTTGGTCTGACCGGCATCATTTTCGGCGGAGCGCTCGTCTGGTTTTTCTCAAGAAAGATAACGAAACCGATTATGGAACTTGCGGATCTGTCAAAGGAAATGGCAAATCTGAATTTTGACGCAAGATATACCCGGGGAGGCAGCGACGAAATCGGCATTCTCGGCGAAAATTTCAATAAAATGTCCGCGCAGCTTGAAAAAACGGTTTCTGAGCTTAAAGGGGCCAATAATGAGCTGAAGAAAGATATTGAACAGAAGGAAAAAATGGAAGATATGCGGAATGAATTCCTCGGCAATGTATCTCACGAACTCAAGACGCCGATTGCTTTGATTCAGGGATATGCGGAAGGACTGAAAGAAGGCGTTAACGATGATCCCGAAAGCCGGGAATTCTACTGTGATGTTATCATGGATGAAGCCGGGAAGATGAATCAGATGGTCAAAAATCTGCTGACTCTGAATCAGCTGGAATTCGGATCGGATGAAGTCGTGTTTGAGAGGTTTGACATCGTGAGACTTGTCCGGGGGGTGATTGCCAGCTGTGAAATTCTGATTCAGCAGGCGGAGGCCGAAGTGGATTTTGTGTCCGAAAATCAGATTTATGTGTGGGCAGACGAATTTAAGACAGAGCAGGTTGTGAGAAACTATCTGACCAACGCCATCCATCATGTGGAAAATGAAAAGCGGATTGAAGTAAAGATACGCAAAGACAGCGGCAAGGTGCGGGTATCGGTGTTTAACAGCGGAAAACCCATACCGGAGGAAGATCTGCCGAAACTCTGGGACAAATTTTATAAAGTGGATAAGGCGCATACGAGGGAATACGGCGGAAATGGAATCGGTCTCTCCATTGTAAAAGCGATCATGGAGTCCTTCCACCAGCAGTATGGCGTGAAAAATTTTGATAATGGCGTGGAATTCTGGTTTGAACTGGACGCGCAGGACATACATGAACAGATTCAGGAAACAGTTCCGCCTGCTTTGCCCGGCACGCCGTCGGAGTAAAGCGTCAGAACTATGATGAAGTAAAGTGATAAAATTTCAGCTTTACATCCGAGCAAAAATGCGGTAAAATATCCTTTGTTAATAAAAAATACTTTGGGGCATACGGTATGCCAACTGGCAACAGTCGGTATTGCGTATGCCTCATCTGTTATAGTGGTTATTGTGTCTGCGATACAATGCTGTACCGCGCTGCAGAGAAACGTATCAGCGGAGCGCTCAGGCTGCTGTGATGAGAGAAAACAGGAGGGAATTATAATGTACGAGCAGATTTATAATGCGGTTGAATCTGTAGACAATGTTGTCTGGGGATGGGGAATGATTATACTTCTTCTGGGAACGCATCTGTTCCTGACCATCCGCACAGGATTTATCCAGCGTAAGACGATAACAAAGGGAATACCGCTGTCCGTCTCAAAAGAAGACGACGCTGACGGGGAGGTCAGCCAGTTCGGAGCGCTGGCGACGGCACTGGCGTCTACAATCGGAACAGGAAATATTATCGGTGTCGGAACCGCAATCGCTCTGGGCGGCCCGGGAGCAGTGCTCTGGTGCTGGCTCACAGGTGTGTTTGGTATTGCGACAAAATACGCAGAATCACTTATTGCTGTAAAATATCGTGTCAAGACGACTGACGGGCGTATGCAGGGCGGAGCTATGTACGCTCTGGAACGCGGGCTGAATATGAAATGGCTGGGAATGCTCTTCGCGGTTTTTGCCGGGTTTGCCTCTTTTGGAATCGGATGTGCGACGCAGGTAAATGCCATTGCGGAAGTGTGCAGTACGAACCTCGGTATTGAGCCCTGGATTGTCGGTCTGGTTATTGCGGTTCTGACAGCGTTTGTTATTTTCGGAGGAATCAAAAGCATTGCAAGTGTGTGCGAGAAGCTTGTTCCGTTCATGGCGTTTTTCTATGTGCTGGGCTGTCTTATCATCCTTTGCATTAATCATGAATATATTATCCTTACGGTTCAGACAATATGTCAGCTTGCCTTTGCAGATGAGGGAGCTGTGGTCGGCGGTCTGGTCGGCGGCGGTCTTCGTTGCGCAATCCAGTATGGAGTGGCAAGAGGTCTTTTCTCCAACGAATCCGGCATGGGTTCAGCGCCGATTGCGGCTGCGGCGGCAAAAACAAGAAATCCGGTGCGCCAGGCGCTTGTATCCTCTACGGGAACATTCTGGGATACGGTTGTTGTCTGTCTGATGACAGGGCTTGTGCTTGTATCAACTATGCTTAAGAACCCGGATCTTCTTGCGTCAGTAGACAATGGAGGCCAGCTTACAACTATGGCGTTTGCTCAGATCCCGTACCTCGGTCCGTTTATTCTTGTGGTAGGTATTATCACATTTGCGTATTCTACGATCCTCGGCTGGGCTTATTACGGAGAACGCTGCGTGGAGTATTTCTCAGGAAAGATCGGCCTGATTCCATACAGAGTGCTTTACATTATCGTTGCGCTGATCGCACCTGTACTGGCGCTTGATCTTGTATGGCTGATTGCCGACATTCTCAATGCGCTGATGGCAATCCCGAACCTGATCGCTGTGCTTCTGCTCTCGCCGGTGATCGTGAAAGAAACGAAAAAATATATTAATAATCTGGACGCGGTAGATGATACACCAATTCCGGTAGTCAAGACCGGTATCGGAAACGACAAAAAGTAATTTTTTATGGTTTCGGTTCAGAAGCGGAGGAAAACAGGATGATAGCGATCATTGATTATGATGCGGGAAATATTAAGAGCGTGGAGAAAGCGCTGCATTTTCTCGGGCAGGAGGCTGTGGTGACCGGCGATAAAGAGACGATTCTTTCGGCGGAGAAAGTTATACTGCCGGGAGTGGGAGCGTTCGGCGACGCCATGAATACAATCCGGGAGAGAAGGCTGGAGAGCGTGATCCATAGAGTTGTGGAGCAGGGCACGCCTTTTCTTGGAATATGTCTGGGCCTTCAGCTGCTCTTTGAACGCAGCGAGGAAGCTCCCGGGGCAGAAGGCCTGGGGATTCTGAAAGGGGAGATTCTGAAGATCCCTGAGAAAGAGGGAATGAAGATCCCTCACATGGGCTGGAACTCTCTTCATCTTGAACATAACGGACGGCTGTTCAGAGGAATACCGGAAGGAGCTTATGTATATTTTGTGCATTCCTATTATCTGAAAGCAGCCGATGAGCAGATCGTGAAAGCTTCGACAGACTATTGTACACATATTCATGCTTCCGTAGAGAAAGACAACGTATTTGCATGTCAGTTCCATCCGGAGAAGAGCAGTGATGTAGGGCTGCAGATACTGAAGAATTTTGTGGAACTGTAGATTTGCGCGGCTTTTGGCTCAACGCTGAAAAACAGGCGGAAAGGAAAAGATTATGTTTACAAAAAGGATCATCCCCTGTCTTGATGTAAATGGGGGAAGAGTAGTAAAAGGCGTGAATTTTGTCGATCTCAAAGATGCGGGCGATCCGGTTGAGATCGCGAAAGCCTATGATAAGGCAGGAGCGGACGAGCTCGTATTTCTGGATATCACGGCGTCGTCTGATGAGAGAAAAACCGTCATTGATATGGTCCGGAAAGTGGCGGAATGTGTATTTATTCCATTTACTGTAGGCGGAGGTATCCGTACGGTAGATGATTTCCGCGCGATTCTCAGAGAGGGAGCGGACAAGATATCAATCAATTCTTCCGCGATCAATACACCGGAACTGGTCAGCAATGCGGCGGATAAATTTGGCAGTCAGTGCGTTGTAGTGGCGATTGACGCTAAGAAACGGGAGGATGGTTCCGGCTGGAACATCTATAAAAACGGCGGACGTATCGATGTGGGGATCGACGCGGTAGAGTGGGCGATGAAAGTGGAGCGTCTGGGAGCAGGGGAGATACTGCTCACCAGTATGGACTGCGACGGCACGAAAGCCGGTTATGATCTGGAGCTGACGCGTACGATTGCGGAGAATGTATCAATCCCGGTTATTGCCTCCGGAGGGGCCGGAACACTGGAACATTTCAAAGAGGCTTTAACTGCCGGGAAAGCAGACGCAGCACTGGCCGCTTCCCTGTTCCATTATAAGGAACTGGAAATCCGGCAGGTGAAGCAATATCTGCAGGAGGAAGGCGTGCCGGTAAGACTGTAGAACTACCGGGATTAAAAAAGAACCGGACGGCAGCATTATGTCGTCCGGAATATCTGGACAGAAAAGAGGAACAGAGGCATGGCAGGGCTGAACGGAGACTGGTATGAGGCTTTAAAAGGTGAGTTTTCAAAACCTTACTATAAAAAATTATTTGAAACAGTGAATCAGGAGTACAGAACAAGGCTGATCTTTCCGCCGGCGGAAGATATTTTCAATGCGTTTCATCTGACTCCGCTTAAAGATGTGAAGGTTGTGATTCTCGGACAGGATCCTTATCACAACCACGGACAGGCTCACGGGCTGTGTTTCTCTGTGCAGAAGGGAGTGGATATTCCGCCGTCGCTTGTGAATATCTATCAGGAGCTTCATGATGATCTGGGCTGTACAATCCCGAACCACGGATGCCTTACAAAGTGGGCGCAGCAGGGCGTGCTTCTTCTCAATACAGTGCTGACTGTCAGGGCTCATCAGGCAAATTCCCACAGGGGAATCGGCTGGGAAGAGTTTACGGATGCGGCGATTATGGCGCTGAACAGCCAGGACCGCCCGATTGTGTTTATTCTCTGGGGAAGCCCGGCGCAGAGAAAAAAAGTGATGCTGAATAATCCGAATCATCTGATTCTTACAGCGCCCCACCCAAGTCCGCTGTCCGCTCATCGGGGATTTTTCGGCAGCAGGCCGTTCAGTAAGACAAACGAATTTTTAGAGAGTCACGGAGTGACGCCGATTGACTGGCAGATTGATTAAAAAATGTTGCATTTTTGCCGGATCAGCGTTATAATTCATACCGTGACAAGCGCAGATGTAGTTCATCGGTAGAACACCAGCTTCCCAAGCTGGGAAGGCGGGTTCGATTCCCGTCATCTGCTTAAAGCCAAACCGGGAGTACTGCAGGATCAGTGTTTCCGGTTTTTCTTTTACTGTACCGTCTGTGTGGAGGAAAAAAGATATGTTTCGTTTATGGGCAAAAGAATTTAAGGACAACAGAATGCTCCGGGATATGGTAGTCTGTGAGGAGTCGGAAGACACCCGGACGCATAAAATATTTCATGCGCTGGATGAGATCTGCTATGCATTTGATCTGAGCAAGCCGATCTGGCTCGATTCTACCATTGACGAGTTCAAAAGGCATGCAAAAGCCAGATTTTATCAGGATAATTTCGTGGATGCGATTGATTTTGATTATCTGGAGATACAGGTTATTGAAGAAGACTGACCGGGAGCTGTTTCAGGAGGGAAAAGATGAAAGGTATACTGAACCGGATTTTTGTTGAGGGGCTTGGAGGAATGACTCACGGCCTGTTTGCCACACTGATTATAGGAACAATTATTCAGCAGATCGGAACTTATGTGCCGGGGGACACGGGAGAGCTGATCTGGCTGCTGGGAAAAACCGCGGCAGGTCTGACCGGAGCGGGTATCGGCGTGGGAGTTGCGAGAAAGCTGGATGCCGGCCAGCTGGTAATTATTTCGGCGGCTGTTGTGGGCATGATCGGAGCATTCGCGTCTCAGATTCTGTCCGGTCAGATTCTGTCAGACGGCAGCCTGGTTCTGTCGGGGCCGGGAGAACCTCTGGGGGCATTTCTGGCGGCATACATAGCCATTGAGATCGGAATTCTTATTTCCGGAAAGACAAAACTGGATATTATTCTTACGCCCCTGATCTGTATAGGAGTCGGTTCAGCTGTGGCACTTTTTGCGGGACCGCCGATTTCCCGTTTTATGATGTGGCTGGGATCTCTGATTAACTGGGGGACAGAACAGCAGCCTCTGCTCATGGGAGTGGTTGTCTCAGTTCTGATGGGTATGATTCTGACGCTTCCTATCAGCTCGGCAGCTCTGGGAGTGATTCTTAATCTGTCCGGACTTGCTGCCGGAGCCGCAACGGTGGGCTGCTGCTGCAATATGATCGGTTTTGCCGTGGCCAGTTACAGAGAAAATAAAATCGGAGGACTCCTGGCGCAGGGAATCGGAACATCAATGCTTCAGGTCCCCAATATTGTGCGTCATCCGCAGATCTGGATCCCGGCCATTGTATCCAGCGCGGTTCTCGGACCGGTGGGAACCGTGGTTCTCCACATGACAAACAATGCCACAGGATCCGGCATGGGCACGGCGGGACTGGTAGGGCCGCTTATGACATGGCAGGTGATGACACAGTCAGAGGCAGGGACAATCGTACTGTTTAAGATCATATTGATTCAGTTTCTTCTCCCGGCGGTGGTGACGCTGCTTGTATCCGAGTTTATGAGAAAGAAAAAGTGGATACGTTTCGGGGATATGAAGCTGGAACTGTGATTACCTGCAAAAATTAAAAAGCTCTAAAAAAAGAGTGAACTCTGTGACAGGAGACACAAAATATGGTATACTATGGACTAACATAACAACCAATGGGGGATGTCCGCGATGAAAGGTGAACAGCAGGTTGAGACTGCATTGAAGAGCTACGAGGATGTCGACAGCTGGAAGACTGTGATATTTCTTTACAATGCAGCCCTGAAAGAAGTAGGCACAAAGCTGGAGATTCTCAATGAAGAGTTTCAGCATGTGCATAAGTATAATCCCATCGAGCATATCAAGACCAGGATTAAGACACCGGAGAGCATTGTGAAAAAGCTGAAACGGTATGGATACGAGACATCAATTGAAAATATGGTCAGATATGTGAACGATATTGCAGGCGTAAGGGTGATCTGTTCTTTTACATCCGACATTTACCGGCTGGCTGAGATGATAGGAAATCAGAGCGACCTGAAGGTGCTCTCCATCAAGGACTATATCAGGAATCCGAAGGAGAGCGGATACAAAAGTTACCACATGCTTGTGTCTGTGCCGATCTTTCTGTCGGACAGTGTGGTAGATACAAAGGTTGAGATCCAGATTCGTACCATTGCAATGGATTTCTGGGCAAGCCTGGAGCATAAGATTTATTATAAATTTGAAGGAAATGCTCCGGAGTATATCAGCCGTGATTTAAGAGAATGTGCAAAGATGGTATCGGAACTGGATGAGAAGATGCTTTCTCTGAATGAGGCGATACAGGAATGCATAGAGCATCAGGCCAATCGGGATAATATGAATGATGTACTGAACAATGTGATCGGCAGCGGCCCGGAACAGAAATCCCTGGACTATGCCGGGAAAGAAAACTGAATAAGCACAAAAAGAGACGAAAGATATTGATGCTTTCGTCTCTTTTCGGTATACTAGGTATTTGAAGGGAGAAATGACAAATGGAGAGAACAGAAGTCGAATGTTGTGATTTTACCCATGTCCACAAAGACACGGTAGATAAAGCGCAGAGCTGTCTCCCGGCAGAGGAAGAACTGGCAGAGCTTGCAGGCTTTTTCAAAGTGTTTGGAGACGTTACCAGGATTAAGATACTCTGCGTTCTGCTTCAGTCAGAGATGTGTGTCTGTGATCTGGCACAGACTCTGAATATGACCCAGTCGGCGATCTCCCATCAGCTCAGAATGCTCAAGCAGATGAAGCTGGTGACAAACCGCCGGGAAGGAAAAACCGTATTTTATTCTCTGGCAGACGGACATATTAAGTCCATTGTAAACCAGGGGATGGAACACATCCGCGAATAGAAATATACGGAAGATATTCCGGGGGTAAATCTGAACGGGGAGTTCAGAAGAAAAAGTTAAAGGGAAAAGTCAAGGGAAAAAGTTATGACAGGAAGAGCAAAGAGGAAGGGGATTGAGATCGGAGCAGGCCTGCTTACATATATAATTGTCTGGGCAATATCCCTTCATGTTCATATGGAGAAGACAGAGATGACGGCGCTGTTTCTGGTGCCTTATATTATTCTGTCCGCGACAACATATCTGGAGGAAATTAAAAGGTTCAGAAGCCTGAAATTTCTGGATGAGAATCTTCTGATTATTGCCGCTACATGCGGAGCTTTTTTTGTGGGCAGGCAGAAAGAAGCGGTAGGAGCCGTGCTGCTCTATCAGGCGGGAAAACTGGTGGAGGAGCTGTCTCTGAGCCAGACGAAGAAATCCATTGCCAGGTTCATAGATATAAGACCGGAATATGCCAATCTGAAAGAAGCCGGCAGAGAGAGAGTTGTGGAACCGCAGGATCTGCAGCCAAAGCAGATCATAGTCCTGAAACCCGGGGAAAAGATCCCGGTAGACGCGGTTGTAACAATGGGGACAGGCACAGTTGACATGAAGGCGCTGACCGGTGAATCTACGCCCAAGGCAGTAAAAGCGGGAGACAGAATATACAGTGGCTGCATTAATCTGAACGGTGTGCTTGAGGCCAGAGTTGTGAAAGTGTATAACGATTCTGTGGCCTCCAAAATCATGCGGCTGGTGGAAAATGCAAATGAAAAGAAATCAGAGAGCGTCCGCCTTGCGGATAAATTTACCCGGTATTATACGCCGATTGTCATACTTATTGCAGTTCTTACTTTTATTCTGCCGCCTATGATATTTGTGGAGGCAAAAGAGGAGTGGATATTCCGGGGACTGATCATTCTCGTGGCGGCCTGTCCTTCCGGTCTGCTGGTGTCCATCCCGATGGCATTTCTCGGAGGTATCGGAGCGGCGGCCAGGCAGGGAGTTCTGATCAAGGGCAGCAGCTGTATTGAAACACTGACTCAGGTTGATACATTTGTTTTCGATAAAACGGGAACACTGACAGAAGGTGTATTTCATGTACAGGAGATTGTCCCGTATAAAATATCAGAGGAAGAGCTGCTGGAGCTGGCGGCGCTGGCAGAAGCCTATTCCACCCATCCGATTGCCATGTCTCTCAGGGAGGCATACGGCAGAGAACCGGTGAAATCCCGGGTAGGTGAAGTGACAGAGTACCCGGGACTGGGGCTCTGTGCGGTGGTGGACGGACGCCGGGTCTATATAGGAAATAACCGGCTGATGAACCGGCAGGGAGTGTTCTGCCATCTGGTGCCGGAGCCGGGAACAGCGGTTCATGTGGCTGTGGAAAATGAGTATGCCGGGCATATTCTGATTTCTGATGTGATAAGGAAGGATGCGGGCCGGCTCATCCGCTGGCTGCACAGACGACAGCTGGCAGCAGTTATGCTGACAGGGGACAATGAGGCGGTTGCCGAAGCTGTGGCTGCAAAACTGAAAATAGAAAGTGTCTATGCGGAGCTTATGCCGGAGGATAAAGTGGAACAGCTGGAAGAGTTCCGGGAAAGCGAGATGGAAGGCGAGAAGCTGGCCTTTGTAGGCGATGGCATCAATGACGCTCCGGTGCTTGCTCTTGCTGATGTGGGAATTGCCATGGGCGGCCTGGGGGCAGACGCGGCTCTGGAGGCAGCTGATATCATACTGATGGAAGACGAGCCGTCCAGGATCATTAATGCCATACGCATTTCCAGGGCAACCATGCGTGCCGTGAAGCAGAACATGGTCTTCGCGGCGGGGATGAAAGTAATCCTGATAGCGCTTGCGCTTTTTGGGCTGATAACCATGCAGAATGCGATTATTGCAGATATCTGCGTTATGCTGATTAGTATTTTAAATTCTTTCTGGATGATGAAGTATCCGGAGTAGAGGAGTGATGTGAATGATGAAAAAGGGAAAAACAGCCGGAATCTTCGCGGCTGCGGCGCTGGCCGCGTGCATGCTGGGCGGCTGCGCGAATGCTCTGCAGGACGGAACCAGGGCACTGGAAAACGGACAGTACGAGGAAGCCCGGGATATATTTGAGACGGCTGCAGAACAGGAGGATGGAGAAAAGTCTGCGGAGGCTTACAGGGGACTGGGCATGGCTTATTATGAAATGGAAGAATACGGCTCAGCCATGGAAGCTTTTCAGACTGCGCTGGACAGAGGCGCAGGGCAGACGGTGCAGATCTACAACCTGATGGGAATCTGCGCTATGAATGTGGCCGATTATGAAAGCGCGCTGGAATATTTCCAGTCAGGTCTGGCGCTGGCAGATACAGAGTCTGAGGGAGAGACGGATACAGATCTGATCCGGGAGATGCGGTACAATGAGATCGTCTGCTGCGAGCGGACTGCCGACTGGGAAAGCGCAAAACAGAAAGCAGCCGAGTATCTGCAGGATTATCCCGGAGATGAGGCTGTTGAAAAAGAGGCGGAATTTCTGGAAACACGGTAGTGTGCTCTGCACTGCCGTTTTTTCATTATCTCTCAGGAGGAGGAATTATGCAGAATACAGATCAAATGGTACAGAATACAGATAGAAATGAAAGAGAAAAAGTGATTCTGGTAGGCATTGAAACCGGAGCGGAAGAACCGGAAGAGCAGTCGCTGGATGAGCTTGCCGATCTGGCCGGGACCGCCGGCGCCGCTGTGGCCGGAAGACTGATCCAGGCGCGGGAGAGCGCGCATCCGGGAACATATATAGGAAAAGGGAAAATTCTGGAACTGAAGGAGCTGATCTGGGAGACGGAGGCTTCCGGTATTATCTGTGATGATGAGCTTACCAGCGCTCAGCTGGGGAATCTGGAGGAAGAATTAAACTGCAAAGTACTGGACCGGACACTGCTGATTCTGGATATATTTGCCGGGCGGGCCGTAACCGGAGAGGGCAAGCTTCAGGTAGAGCTGGCGCAGCTGCGCTACCGGGCGTCCCGTCTGTCGGGCCTGGGAAGGTCTCTGTCCCGTCTGGGAGGCGGGATCGGTACAAGAGGTCCCGGGGAGAAAAAGCTGGAAGTGGACCGGCGAAGGATCCGGGAGAGAATCAGCAGGCTCAAACGTGAGCTGAAAGATGTGGAAAATCACAGAGAACTGATCCGGAATCAGAGAAGCCGGTCGGGATTAAAGACTGCCGCTCTGGTGGGATATACTTCCGCGGGGAAAAGCAGCATCGAGAATGCGCTGACCCATGCGGGGATTGCCGAGGATGCCATGCTTTTTTCCACGCTGGATACAACGACCCGTTCCCTGATGCTGGACAACACCCAGGAGATTCTGCTTACGGATACGGTAGGTTTTATCCGCAAGCTTCCCCATCATCTTGTGGAGGCATTCAAAAGTACTCTGGAGGAAGCAAGGTATGCGGACATTCTGATTCACGTGGTAGATGCGTCCAATCCGGATATGGATACCCAGATGCATGTTGTGTATGAGACTCTGCGGGAGCTGGGGGCAGAGGGGAAACCGGTAGTGACATTATTCAATAAACAGGATCTGCTTGAGGAGCCGGTGGTCCAGCGGGATTTCCGGGCGGAGTACTCTATTGCGGCATCCGCCAGAACCGGACAGGGTCTGGAAGAACTGAAGGCTGCGCTTCTGGAAATCCTGCGCAGAGACCAGATCTATATTGAGCGGATGTATTCATTTGATGAAGCATGGAAGCTGCAGCTGATCCGGAGCCGGGGACAGCTGGTCTCCGAGGAATATCTACCGGAGGGAGTCTGTGTAAAGGCATATGTGCCCGGGGAGATTTATGGAAAGCTGTAACAGGGTTAAAGAAATCCGCCATCGATTCCGATAATCTGGCCGGTCATATAGGATGGGGCATCTGCCAGCATTAGAACAAGCCGGGCTGTCTCTTCCGGAGTGCCGAATCTTCCGGCGGGAATTTCATCTGTCAGGTCTCTGGCTTCTTCCGGCGAAAGCCTGGCATTCATTGCGGTGTCGATGACGCCGCAGGCCAGGGCGTTGACCTGGATATTGCTGGGAGCCAGCTCTTTCGCCAGTGCTTTGGTGAGACCGTTGAGTCCGGCCTTGGATGCGGAATAAGCGGCTTCGCAGGAGGCCCCGGAGACTCCCCACATGGAAGAAATATTGATGATGCGGCCGGATTTTTCCGATACCATTGCAGGTATGGCGGCACGGCAGCAGTAGAAGACGGAGGAAAGGTTTGTGTCAAGAATATTTCTCCATTCTTCGTCGCTCATATCGCTTAAAAGCCCGAAATAAGATATGCCGGCGTTGTTGACCAGAACGTCCAGGGCCGGACAGTGTGTGTATATCGTTTTGAAAATCTGTGATACCTGTGCGGGACTGCTTACGTCTCCCGGTACACAGGTGCAGGATCCGCCCTGATTCAGAATCTCTTCCCGGAGTCCGGAGAGCGCTCCGGCAAGCTGGCGGGAATTAAGGAATACATGATATCCGGCGCCTGCGAAAGCGAGGGCGCATGCCCGCCCGATTCCCCGGGAAGCTCCGGTAATTAAAACATACTTTTTATTCATAGTTACCTCTCTGTGATTATAAATAATTCTGCGCGTCAGCACTCCCGCCGGTTCTGCTGATGAGGCATTTCTACTGACAGACGGCGTGGAAAACGCACATTTTATGTTTAATATATCACGGATTCTCTTTTGATGAAACGAAAAAATTGGCAAAGGTTACATTGTTTTTCCAGAGATTGATTGCTATAATTACAGTATCTTAATAAAAAATTTACATGATTTATACATAACCCGTACAAAAAACGCGTCCCGGAGACGCGGCGCAGCTGAACGGAGGAAAACCTATGCTGGATGATGCAATAGAATTTGCGACTAAAGCTCATGAAGGGCAGTTCCGGAAAGGAACACGCCGGCCTTATATCGTTCATCCGATAGAGGTGGCGGATATTGTATCAACGATGACAAAAGATGAGGAAGTGATCTGCGCGGCGGTGCTTCATGATACGATTGAGGACTGCCGGGGTATTACCAAAGATGTGCTCAGACTCAGATTCGGAGAGCGTGTGGCAGATATGGTTATGCAGGAGAGTGAAGATAAGTCTCAGTCCTGGGAAGAACGAAAAGGCGCTACGATTGAGCGCCTGAAGAATGCGTCTCTTCCTGTTCAGATGATTGGTCTGGCTGACAAGCTTTCCAATATGCGGGATATCGACCGGGATTATCCGGCGGCAGGGGAACAGCTCTGGACCAGATTCCGTATGCAGAGCAAAGAAGCCCTTGCCTGGTATTATAAAGAAATCCGGGATGTGCTTGCGGAAAATTTTGCGGGTGTGCCGGCTTACGAAGAGTACTGCCGTCTGATTGATAAGAACTTCGGTCCCGGGCCGGCTCACAGAGCCTGGCTGTAGACGGCTGCTTTCTTTTCAGGCGCGGAACAGGGGAAGACCCGGAACACGGAAGGTAAAGACAAAAAACAGAAGACACAGAAGGACGGCCAGACCGTAGAGAAAGATCCGGCAGCGGAATACTTTTGCCGAGTCCCGCAGTTTCCAGACAGTGCTCCAGGCGGCAAGGACTGCCGCAAAAAAGACAGCAAGATCGGCAATCATATAATTCTGCCCGAGTATGCCTGTGTATGTGTAAAACAGTACCGGAATGCTCAGAGTTCCCAGAAGATTTCCCAGGACAAGAGCGCCGGACAGCGAAGGAGCGGCTTCCTTCATGCGCGCAGATATAAAGAGTGAAAAAAAGAGCATGGGAAAGAAAATCAGTTTCATATGTTCCCATGTGGATTCATTTACAGGGGAGATCAGCGCCGCGAGCGGATTTTTCCCGGACCACTGATAGAAAAAATGAGACAGTGTTCCCAGAACCGATGTAAATACAACTCCTGAAACAATATATTTCTTTATTCTGATTTCCATAAAATCCCCCGATACAACTTTGATAGATTTCTATTGTATATTGATGTATTATATGTGAATATACTGTAAATATACCTGTGGTACGGGCTGCAGACGGCCTGGCCTGCCGGCATGTTTCTGAATTTCATTCCAGGAGGTAATGCAATTGGATATAAAGAGGAAGATCAAAAATGAAAAAAGATTCAGACTGTATCTGGAGACGGGACTTGCAGTACTTCTTGTACTGACACTTGCTCTGGCAGGAAGGGCCGGTCTTTTAAAATCCGGAGCTGCCGGGAGTGAGCCGGCCGCGGCAGACGCGCAGAAAGAAGCAGGGGACAGCGCGGAAGATGTGAGCGAAAAGGCGGCCGAAGAGAACCGTCAGGCAGAAAAGGCGGCGGAAGAAGCAGAAGAAACTGCGGCACAGGGACAATATCCTATTCTTGGGGAAAGTGATGTGTCAGTACAGCAGATGGTGGACTATTTTGAAGCTTCCGGGGAGGAGTATCCGGAAAAAGCGCTTTCCGCCGGAGGCGCGGACTCCATAGAGACATTCTGCCAGATGTATTATGAGGAGGCAGAAGCTGAAGGCGTGAGGGCTGAAGTCGCATTTGCCCAGACCATGAAGGAGACAGGATTTCTGCAGTATGGAGGGGACGCCTCCATCGAGCAGTTTAATTTTGCGGGCATAGGCACAACAGGAAACGGAGAGCCGGGGAATTCCTACCCGGACGTGCGCACCGGGATCCGGGCACAGATCCAGCACCTGAAAGCATATGCCACCGCCGATGCCCTGGAGCAGGAGTGTGTGGATGAGCGGTATTCCTATGTAAAGAAAGGATCGGCTCCGTATGTGGAGTGGCTGGGACAGCAGGAAAATCCGGAAGGCCTGGGCTGGGCCACAGGAGATAACTACGGATATGACATCGTGGGGATGATTGAAGATATGAAGGAAGAGGAATCTTAAGATTCCTTAAAATTCTTGACAAACAGGAATCTTGCGGCTATAGTATTTGTTAGTTAATTTTTAGTTAACAAGTTAGTAATGATTTGTAAACGGTGCTGAAGAAAGGTGGTACCGCGGGATCTTCGCCCTTTACATATATATGTAAAGGGTTTTCTTTTTTGATTTTTGTGAAGATTTCGTGAACATCCAGGATACAGACAGAACAGATTTATGAGGGAGATCAAGGAGAAGAATATGAGCAAAGAACTGGCAAAAACTTACAATCCGAAAGAGATTGAAGGAAAACTGTATGACAAATGGTGTGAAAACAAATATTTCCATGCAGAAGTGGACAGAAGCAGAAAACCATTTACCACGGTTATGCCCCCTCCGAATATTACAGGAAAGCTTCACATGGGGCATGCGCTTGATAATACACTGCAGGATATCCTGATCCGCTACAAGAGAATGGAAGGATACAACGCTCTGTGGATTCCGGGAACGGATCATGCGGCAATTTCCACGGAAGTCAAGGTGACAAATCAGCTGAAAGAGGAAGGCATCGACAAGAAAGAGCTGGGCCGGGAAGGATTTCTTAAGAGGACCTGGCAGTGGAAGGAAGAGTATGCAGGAACCATCGAAGAACAGCTGAAGAAGCTGGGCGTATCCTGCGACTGGGACAGAGAGCGCTTTACCATGGATGAAGGCTGCTCGAAAGCGGTAGAAGAGGTATTTATCAACCTTTATAAGAAAGGTTATATTTATAAAGGATCCAGAATCATTAACTGGTGTCCGAAATGTAATACATCTCTTTCGGATGCCGAGGTAGAGCATGAGGAACAGGAAGGACATTTCTGGCACATCAGGTATCCTATTGCGGGAACAGACAGGTTCCTTGAGATCGCGACGACACGTCCGGAGACCATGCTGGGAGATACGGCGATTGCGGTGCATCCGGATGATGAGAGATACAAAGATATCGTAGGCAAAAATGTAATCTTGCCTCTGGCAGGCCGGGAAATTCCGATTGTAGCGGATTATTATGTAGATAAAGAATTCGGAACCGGAGCTGTGAAGATTACGCCGGCTCACGACCCGAATGACTTTGAAGTAGGCAAGCGCCACAATCTGGAAGAAATCAATATCATGAATGATGACGCCACAATCAATGAAAAAGGCGGAAAATATGCCGGAATGGACCGCTATGAGGCGAGAAAAGCGATCGTAAAAGATCTGGAAGAGCAGGGATATCTTGTAAAGGTTGTTCCCCATACTCATGCGGTGGGAACCCATGACCGCTGCGGAACAACGGTGGAACCGCTGATCAAACAGCAGTGGTTTGTAAAGATGGAAGAACTGGCAAAACCGGCAATTAACGCTCTGAAAACCGGGGAGCTGAAGTTTGTGCCGGACCGGTTTGACAAGATTTATCTGCACTGGCTGGAAAATATTAAAGACTGGTGCATTTCCCGTCAGATCTGGTGGGGCCACAGAATCCCGGCATATTACTGCGACGAGTGCGGTGAGATTGTCGTTGACCGCCATGCTCCGGAGAAGTGCCCGAAGTGCGGCTGCACACATTTCACACAGGATGAGGATACTCTGGATACATGGTTCTCTTCAGCCCTGTGGCCGTTCTCTACACTGGGCTGGCCGGATAAGACAGAAGATTTGGATTATTTCTATCCGACAGATGTGCTTGTAACAGGATATGACATTATCTTCTTCTGGGTTATCCGTATGGTATTCTCCGGATATGAGCATACCGGAAAATCACCGTTCCATACGGTCCTGATTCACGGTCTGGTAAGAGATTCCCAGGGACGGAAGATGAGCAAATCTCTCGGAAACGGCATTGATCCGCTGGAGATTATCGACAAGTACGGCGCCGACGCGCTGAGACTTACGCTTGTTACCGGAAACGCTCCGGGAAATGATATGCGCTTCTATAATGAAAGAGTGGAAGCCAGCAGAAATTTCGCAAATAAGGTATGGAACGCCTCCCGTTTCATTCTGATGAATATGAAAGACGATACCATAGAGGAGCCGGAAGACTCTCTGCTGAAGCCGGCTGACCGCTGGATTCTGTCCAGAGTGAACACGCTTGCGAAAGATGTGACCGAGAATATGGACAAATACGAGCTGGGTATCGCAGTGCAGAAAGTATACGACTTTATATGGGATGAATTCTGCGACTGGTATGTGGAACTGGCAAAATACCGGATCTACCATGCGGAGGAAGATCCGAAAGCTGCAGACTGTGCCCTCTGGACACTTAGGACTGTACTTGCCCAGGCATTAAAGCTGCTTCATCCGTTTATGCCGTTTATTACGGAAGAAATCTACAGCGCGCTGGTGCCGGAAGAAGAGTCTCTGATGATGTCCGGCTGGCCGGTATTCCGGGATGACCGGGTATTCCCTGCTGCGGAGAAGATTATGGACCGTGTAAAAGCCATGACAAAGGGAATCCGCAACATCCGCGCAGAGATGAACGTGCCGAATAACAGAAAAACGAAAGTATATATTGTAAGTGAGGATAATGATATCTGTACCGGTATTGAGACGTTTAAAGAATCTATCATGCCGCTGATGTCAGCCAGCGGGATCATTGTTCACAAGACGAAACAGGACGTGGACGATAACGCGGTTTCTGTTGTAGTGCCGGATGCGGTAGTCTATCTGCCGCTTGAAGATCTGGTGGATGTCGAACAGGAAAAAAAGCGCCTGGAACAGGAGGAAAAGCGGCTGAACAGTGAAATCAGACGTGCTCAGGGAATGCTGGCAAACGAGAAGTTTGTAAGCCGCGCGCCTGAGGCAAAGGTGCAGGAAGAACGGGATAAACTTGAAAAATATACGCAGATGCTTGCCCAGGTAAAAGAAAGAATGGCAGGACTCGGACAGTAGGATGCAGGAGCGCCGCCTGCCGCGGAGAAAGAAAAGGGGATGTAAATGAAACGCATTCAGATCAGAAAGCCCAATATAAAGGGGTTCTTTGTTAAGGTCAGAAATCTGAAAAAAGAAGATATAAAACGGCATTTTGAACAGAAGAGGGAACGCCGCAGAAAAATACTGGAAGAGCGGCAGAACAGCGCGTTTTCAAAGAAAATGCAGCCGGTTTATAAATGGATGAACCGGCTGTCTCTTCCGCTTCACTTTCTGCTTGCCTTTGTGATTAATTTCGTGATTGAACTGATTTCCAGGCATTCCCTTTTTCAGGCATGGGATTATCTTGTGGAAACACCGCTTGTATTTTTGTACAATTCCTTTCTTATATTTGCCACGTTTACACTTGTATATCTGGTACGGCGAAGGGTTTTTGCCAGAATCCTTATCAGTGTATTCTGGATTTTCCTGGGAACATGCAACGGATACCTTTTGCTGAAAAGAGTAACGCCTTTTAATGCACAGGACCTGAAAGTACTTTCGGACGCGCTGGAGCTGACAGGCAATTATTTCAGTCCGGTAGAGCTGGTGCTGCTGATTATAGGAATTGTGGCTGTTGTTCTCTGGGTGATCTCCATGTGGAGAAGAGGGGGACAGTATACGGGAAAGATGCACAGGATTATCGCTCTCGCAGGAAGCGCCCTGTCCTTTGCTCTTTGTATATTTCTGACGAATGAAGCGATTGATAAGCGTGTGATTTCCAATTATTTCGGAAATATCGCATTCGCATATGAAGACTATGGATTCCCATACTGCTTTTCGGCCAGTCTTTTTAATACCGGAATTAACAAACCGGCAGGCTACAGTGAAGAGACGATGGCCGAGGTCAGCGGGAACGGAGCGATTACGCAGAGCAGTTCAGGAAGGTCAGAGGAGGAAATGCCCAATATAATTATTGTGCAGCTGGAATCCTTTTTTGATCCTACGGAAGTAGAGTGGCTGAAGTTCTCGGAAGATCCGATCCCGAATCTGAGAAAATTATTTTCCGAATATTCCACCGGGTATTTTAAAGTGCCTTCTGTGGGCGCAGGTACGGCCAACACGGAGTTTGAAGTCCTTACAGGAATGAGCATGCGCTTTTTCGGTCCCGGTGAGTATCCGTATAAGACATATGTGAAGGACAATGTACTGGAAAGCGCAGCTACAGCGCTGGAAAAGTACGGCTATGGAACGGAAGCTCTGCACAACAATGGAGGAAATTTCTACAGCCGTGCCCAGGTATTTAATAATATGGGCTTTGATCACTATACCAGCAAGGAGTTTATGAATATTCTCCAGACAACGCCGAAGGGGTGGGCTACAGACGACATCCTTGTGCCGAACATCATGGAGTCTATGGACACTACAGAAGGGCAGGACTTTGTCTTTACCATCAGTGTGGAAGGGCACGGAGAGTATCCTACGGAGAAGGTACTGGATAATCCGAAGATCAAGGTCAGCGGCGTTGAGGATGAAGGCGAGAGAAATGCATGGGAATACTATGTGAACCTTGTCTATGAGATGGACCAGTTCGCCGGCGATCTGATCAGGGCTGTGGAGGAAAGAGACGAGCCGACGGTAGTTGTTTTCTACGGAGATCATCTGCCTACGATGAATCTTGAGGCAAAGGATCTTAAGAGCAGATATCTTTATAATACAAATTATGTAATCTGGGACAATATAGGCCTTGAAAAAGAGGACAGAAATATTGCGGCATATCAGCTGGTGGCAGACGTGCTTGACCGGCTGGATATTCATTCGGGAACAGTTTTCAATTATCATCAGCAGCGTCAGGAGACAAAAAACTATCTTTCCGACCTGGAGCTGCTTCAGTATGATATTATGTACGGGAAACAGTATGTGTATGAGGACAGCGGAAGGCCGATTACAGAAGGACATATGGTAATGGGAGTAAAAGACGCTGAGATCACTGAAGTTCTGGAACAGCTGGACGGTACCTGCAGTATTTACGGAGAGAACTTTACGAAACAGAGTAAAGTATATATTAACGGAGACAAACAGGATACTACGTTTATGAACAATACCAGACTGGATCTGCTGGAGACAGATCTGGAAGACGGCGATACGATAATGGTGGCGCAGGTCGGCTCAAGCAATACCATATTCCGGACCTCGAAGACATATGAGTACCGGGACGGAACTCTGACCGGGCTGCCGGAAGATGAAAACGCCGTGGAAAACGGAAGACAGGCGTTTGTAAGTGAGGAAGATCAGGAAGAATGACATATGAAAAAGCAGTAACATATATTCTGGATATTCCGAAGTTTACCAAAAAAAATGATCCTGCACACACAAAAATGCTTCTCCGCCTTCTGGGGAATCCTCAGGAGGCGGTTAAAGTGATTCATGTGGCCGGTACAAACGGCAAGGGATCCGTGTGTGCCTATCTGGATGCCATGCTTCGTTCAGAGGGAAGACGGACGGGGCTTTTTACTTCTCCTCATCTTGTGAAGATGAATGAGCGCATCGTCATTGACGGGTGTCCTATCAGCGATGATGCGTTCGTCTTTGTTTTTGAGAAGATCCTTTCCTGTGTAAGGCGTATGGAAGAGGAGGGACTTCCTCATCCCACTTTTTTTGAATTCCTGTTTGCTATGGCGGCAGCTGCATTTGCGGAAGCCGGGGTGGAGTACGCGGTACTGGAAACCGGAATGGGAGGCCGGCTGGACGCTACAAATACAGTAGAGCGGCCTCTGGTCTCAGTGATCACGTCTATCGGCATGGATCATATGGAATATCTGGGACATACACTGGAGCAGATTGCCGGAGAGAAGGCCGGTATTATTAAGCCGGGAGTTCCTGTCCTTTTTGCAGAGACTTCTCCGGAAAGCGACGGTGTCATCGAAAGAACAGCAGAAAAACGCGGAAGTTTGTGTAAAAAAATCGGGAAAGATGCGTACGAAATTCTCGGAATTGAGGACAAACATATTGCATTTTCCTGTTCAAATGCTTATTATGGAAATACCACGTGGAAATTGAATAATATCGGGACTTATCAGCCGGCCAATGCCATGCTTGCCCTGGAAGTCATGAGGATTCTCTTTGGAGATTCGGGGCATCCGGACGTGTGGAGAGAAGCGCTGTCCGGCGTAAAATGGGTAGGCCGGATGGAAGAAGTTCTTCCGGATGTCTATGTGGACGGAGCCCATAATTTAAGCGCTGTGGAAGCGTTTGCGGCCAGTGTGCTGCCGGACGTCAGGGGCAGAGTGATTCTGTTTTCCGCGGTGAAGGACAAGGATTATGAGGATATGATATCCTGCCTGTGCCGGAACGTTCAGGCTGATTTTTATGTGGTTACGCTGATTGCGGACAGAAGGGCTGCCCAGGCGGAAGAGCTGGGGCGGCTGTTTGAGAGATACACGGATAAACCCGTTATTGTTACAGAGAATGTGAAGGACGCGCTTCGGTATATACTGGCGCGCCGGGGAGAACGCAGAGTTTACTGCCTTGGTTCTCTGTATCTGGCGGGGATGATAAAGGAACTGATTCAGGAGGAATACGGATGCTCAACTATGAGGAAGAACTGAAAAAATTCAAACCCAGCCTTGAGGTGGAAGAGATAGAGGAAGCTGTTTACCAGGAGGATCTGTCGGATATGACAGATCTTCTGAAACAAGTCATGGATCAGAAGAAATGACTTTTGTCAGAAAGATTGTGGTGAGTATAAATGGATTACGCGAAGAAGATCGTATACCAGTCGAATTACTGGTATAATGATGGACTGAGAAAGGCGCAGATCCGCGATATGTCAGAGGCAGCTAAGTCACTCAGGATAAGCCTGCAGTTTAATCGGGAAAATATCGCGGCGCGAAATCTTCTGGGACTTGTATATTATGGAACCGGGGAGGTAGCGGAAGCTCTGGTAGAATGGATTATCAGCAAGAATCTGCGTCCGAGAGACAATATAGCCAATTATTTTATCAGGGAGGTACAGGCCTCTGCAAATGAGCTTGAAACAATTAATCAGGCCGTAAAAAAATATAATCAGTGTCTTGGGTACTGCCGTCAGAATGGAGAGGATCTGGCGATTATTCAGCTTAAACAGGTGATTATCTCCCATCCTTCATTTCTGAAAGCGCATCAGCTGCTGGCTCTGCTGTATCTGCACACGGAACAGTATTCCCGCGCAAGACAGGTGCTGCGCGCGGCCCGGAGAATCGACACGGCGAATGAGATAACCCTCAGATATATGCATGAGCTGACGGCCAGAAGAGGAAGAGGCCGCAGAATCGAGAAAAAGAAAAAGGATGACGCGGTAGAGTATAATCTTGGCAACGAGACAATTATTCAGCCGAAGCATTCGGCAGTCAGATCGATGGCCTCCCATCTTGCCGTTGCCAATATTTTTATCGGGGCGGCGATTGGAGCGGCTATTATCTGGTTTCTGGTGGCTCCGGCAGTCAATCAGTCCAGATCAGAGCGGATGAATGATCAGATGCGGGAGTACAGCGAACAGATTGATTCTCTGCAGGCTCAGATCAGCGCTCAGACCAGGACGCTGGATAATTATCGTGCAGAAAGCGAGAGCGCTGAGGCGGACGCAAAGAAGGCGGCCAGTACTTCCGACAGTTATGAGAATCTTATTTCCGTTATGGATCAGTACAATTCCGGCTCATATGAGTCCAATACGCTGGCGGATTCGCTTCTCAATATAACAAGGGATAACCTGGGAGATACAGGAAAGGCGCAGTATGATGACCTGACTGAGGCTATTTATCCCAGAGCCTGCGAAAACCGGATGTCAGAAGGACGGAATGCGCTGTCCGCCGAAAATTACGAAGACGCGATTACTGCTCTTGCGAAAGTTGTGAGAATGGACGCCGGGTACAATGACGGAGAAGCTCTGTTCCGGCTGGCAGAAGCTTATATGGGCAGCGGAGACAATGAAAACGCGGCCACATATTTCCAACGGGTGGTGGACGAATACGGAGACTCCCAGTACGCGGAAGAAGCTGCTTCGAACCTGGAAACCATAAATGGTTCATCCGGCAGCGGAGACAACGGAGACGGCAGCAGCGGCGGTCAATAAAATACACAAATAGAAGAGAAAAAATTAAAAAAAAGAAAAATAAAGAATAAAGACAGAAAATTACCAAAGAAAAGGATGTGCGGAAGGGCACATCCTTTATTTTTGCACAATTCTGTGCAAAGGGGTCAGACCCCTTTGCAAAAGGGTCTGACCCCTATCAGGTTTCATGAGGAGGAGTATGATGAAATATCAGGTTCAGGAGAACTGTCTGACAATTTATCTCCCCCGCGAAGTGGATCACCATAATGCGGAAGAGATGAAGCGGGAAGCGGATGCGGTTATTGACAGAAATCATATCAAATATATTATTTTTGATTTTGAAAAGACGGATTTTATGGACAGTTCCGGAATAGGGGTAATTATGGGAAGATATAAGACGATCTGCCTGATCGGAGGAGAGGTATGGGCAGTGCATGCAAATGCGAGGATCAGAAAAATACTGACACTGTCGGGCGTGACGAAAATTATGCAGATATATGAGGAGGATGAATCATGAGAAATACGAATGAAATGGAGATCAGGTTTGACAGCAGGTCGGAAAATGAAAGCTTTGCGAGGGTGGCGGTTGCTGCGTTTATGACTCAGCTGAATCCTACGGTAGAAGAAGTGGCAGATGTAAAGACAGCTGTTTCGGAGGCTGTGACAAATGCGATTATCCACGGATATGATCAGGCGGTGAAGAAGGTACATATCCGCTGCCGGATCCGGGAAAATATATTTTGTGTAGAAGTAAGCGACACCGGACGGGGAATTGAAAATATAGAAGAGGCGATGCGTCCCATGTTCACAACCCGGCCGGAACAGGATCGTTCCGGCATGGGCTTCGCGTTTATGGAGGCTTTTATGGATCAGGTAGAGGTGGAATCCGAGCCGGGCAAAGGGACAACAGTGAAAATGCAGAAGGCCATCGGAAAAGGAAGGGAGATATGGACCACACAATCGCTTTAATCAGAAGATCGCACGATGGAGATAAAGAAGCGAGAGAACAGCTTGTGGAAGAAAACATAGGCCTCATCTGGTGTGTCGTAAAACGGTTCTGCGGCAGAGGCACAGAATCAGAGGATCTCTTTCAGATCGGCTGCATCGGTCTTCTGAAAGCGATAGACAAGTTTGACCTGTCCTATGATGTAAAGTTTTCTACCTATGCAGTGCCTATGATATCCGGAGAAATCAAGAGATTTTTAAGAGACGACGGCATGATCAAGGTCAGCCGTTCCCTGAAGGAACTTTCCTACAGAAGCCTTCAGGCAAGAGAGAGACTGACGGACCGGCTTGGCAGGGAGCCTACCCTGGAGGAACTTTCCTGCGAGCTGGGAATTGAAAAAGAAGAGATTGTACAGGCCATGGAGGCCGGAAGCGAGGTGGAATCCATTTACCGTCCGATTCATCAGAAAGAGGGAAGCGAGATCCCGCTTCTGGATAAAATTGAAGAAAAAGAGAAAAAGGAAGACAAAATTCTTGACCGCATGCTGTTGGGACAGCTGCTGGAGACGCTGAATCCGGAGGAACGCCGGCTGATCTATCTGAGATATTTTGCGGACCGGACACAGACGGAGGTGGGGAAAGTTATGGGGATTTCCCAGGTGCAGGTATCCAGACTTGAGAAAAAAATACTTGAAAATATGCGGAAAATGAGTCGCTGAGCACATATTTCTTCCGAAAATCCAGATACTATTTCCGAAATATATACAGCGTCCGGATGTGCCTGTAATCGTCCGGAACGCTCGGAAAGGTCGGTGAAAATATGGATGACGGACACAGAAAAATATGGTATTCCATTCTCACGGTTGTGGCAGTGGCAGTAGCACTGGGAGTCTTCTACTGGCTGACAAACCCGCAGCAGGAGAGCTCTGAAGGGTTTTTAATTCAGAATACGGAGGTGGAAAGCTGTGTCATCTGATACGGTCACTCTTTATATTAAAGGAAACCGGGATGTAGAAGTGCAGAAAGAGGAAGTGACCCTTGGAGATATTCTGTCAATGGAATGTTCCGACAAAAAAGTGATTCCCGGAATAAAATCTCTCAGAATTCTGAAAATACAGCAGCCCGGGCGTCAGAGGTATGTGATATCTGTCCTTGAGATTATCGCGTGCATTCATAAAAACTGTCCCGGTATCGAGGTGCAGAATCTGGGGGAGACAGATATTATCGTTACCTGTGAAAACCAGAAGACGCCGGGAAAACTGTGGCATATAGTAAAGACAGTATTTGTGGCGGCAGTCACTTTTTTCGGAGCCGCTTTTACAATTATGGCGTTTAACAATGATGTGGATGTGACCCGGCTGTTCGGACAGATCCATGAATTTGCCACCGGAGAGGAAACCTCAGGATTTACAGTACTGGAGATCACATATTCTGCAGGGCTCACTGCGGGAATCCTTATTTTCTTTAACCATTTCGGCAAAAAGCGTTTTACAGTGGATCCCACGCCGATGGAAATTCAAATGAGGCTGTATGAAAATGATATCCAGACCACGCTGGTAGAAAATGCCTCAAGGAGAGGAGATGAAATCGATGTGGGCAGTTCAGATTCTGCTGGCACTGATCGGACTTAGCGCAGGAATCGCAGTGGCGGGCGGACTGTTCGCATTTATTGTAGAATTAGGCGTGGTTGCGGATTTTGCGGATAGAACCCATACAGGAGATAAAGTATTATTTTATGAAAGCTGTGCCGCTGCGGGCGGCATTGTGGGAAATATCTTTTATGTCTTTCAGATCGATCTGCCGACGGGAGCGTGGTTCCTTGCGGTATACGGCATTCTGGCCGGTATTTTCGCCGGATGCTGGGCTATGGCGCTGGCAGAAATCTTAAATGTATTCCCCGTATTTCTGCGGAGGACAAAAGTGGTCAGATATCTGACCGTTCTGATTATAAGTCTTGCGCTGGGTAAGGGCCTGGGCGCATGTCTCTTCTTTTTTAAGGGATGGTGACTATGCCACCATCCCCCATATCCAGTAAATCAGTCCAAGTATCCAGCTTGTAAAGATTCCATACAGTATGACCGGGCCGGCGATGGTAAAGATCTTGCATCCGATTCCAAACACCTGGCCTTCTTTTTTGTACTCAATAGCCGGAGCGGCAACGGAGTTGGCAAATCCGGTAATCGGCACCAGAGCGCCGGCCCCGCCCCATTTGGCCAGCCTGGGATAGATGCCGGTTCCTGTAAGCAGCACGCTGATAAGCACCAGGGTCAGGGAAGTCCATGAACTGCAGTCATCCGGAGAGAGTTTCCGGAATTCACAGTAGTGGAAGATTACCTGTCCAAGAAAACAGATGGCGCCGCCCAGAAGAAATGCTTTGAGCATGTTCACCCATACATTGTGCTTCGGCGTTTTCTGTTTGACATATTTTTCATACTGCTGTTCCTGTTTCATACGCTGTACTTTATCCATAGAAGCGCCTCCTTTATTTCCGCCGGAAGCAGACCGCATGACACAGGAAACGCGGCCCTCTGCAGCGGAGTATTTGATTCCCCCGGGACTGCCACATCCGGCGGACATGCCGGTCCCGGGCTGCATCTTTTTTTATTATCTGAAGCCCGCATGAAAATATACTTCATTAAGAGAACTTGTTTTTTTCGGACTGTGCAGAAGCTTCCGCAGCGCAGATAACAGAAAATTTATTCCGGCACGCATATTCCGGAAGCACCGGCAGATAATAGGCATATAAGCAAACGGACACAAAATCAGTGAGGAAAGAGGAAAAGCAATGAATCAGACAAAGGGAGGCCAGAGCCTTGTATTTGAAGAACCGCCGGTTATCGTAAGCGCAGCGTCCGTGGCCGGAAGCAAAGAGGCGGAAGGACCGCTGGGAAAGCTGTTCGATATGACAAACCAGGACGACCTGTTCGGGGCCGGAACATGGGAAGAAGCAGAAAGCAATATGCAGAAGGAGGCCTGCGTACTGGCGCTGGGAAAGGCTCATGTGGATCCGGAAGAAGTACGCTGCCTGTTCGGCGGGGACCTGCTTCGTCAGGGGGTCGCCACATCCATGGGCGTGGAAGCACTTCAGATTCCTATGTTCGGACTCTATGGGGCCTGTTCCACATCCGGAGAGGCTCTTGCCCTTGCGGCCATGAGCACGGCGGCAGGATACGGAAAGTATATGCTGGCTGTAACATCCAGCCATTTCGGAAGCGCGGAAAAGGAATTCCGTTTTCCGCTGGGATATGCCAGCCAGCGGCCCTTGTCCGCCCACTGGACCGTTACGGGAAGCGGGGCATTTCTCGTGGCGCCGGCAGGTACGGACAGGAAGGATGCGGAAGAAACCTGGCATCATGTGCGGATCGCGGGAGTTACTGTGGGAAAGATTGTAGATTACGGTCTGAAAGATTCCCAGAATATGGGCGCATGTATGGCACCGGCGGCTATGGATACGATTGTGCAGAATTTCAGGGATATGGGACGGACGGAGGAGGATTACGACAAAGTTATTACGGGAGATCTGGGATATGTAGGACAGTCTATACTCTTTGATCTGGTCAGAGGGAAGGGCTATGACATCCGGAAAAGGCACATCGACTGCGGTATGGTGATCTTCGACCAGGAGACCCAGGATACTCACGCAGGAGGAAGCGGCTGCGGCTGCGCTGCGGCAACGCTTGCTTCCTTTATACTGCCGAAGATTGAAAAAGGGGAGTGGAAACGGGTGCTTTTTGTTCCCACCGGCGCATTGATGTCAACGGTCAGCTTCAATGAAGGAGCCAGCGTACCCGGAATTGCCCACGGGATTGTTCTGGAACATTTCTGACGGGAGCATCCATAATAAAACAGAAAAGGAAAGGCGGAGAAAATATGGAATATTTATATTCATTTCTTATAGGAGGTCTGATCTGCGCGGCGGTTCAGATTCTGCTGGACCGGACAAAACTGATGCCCGGACGTGTGATGGTACTGCTGGTCTGCGGCGGCGCGCTGCTGGGATTCTGCGGTGTATATGAACCTTTTCAGGAATTTGCGAAGTCAGGGGCCAGTGTCCCGCTGCTGGGTTTTGGCAATGTGCTCTGGCAGGGAGTAAAAGAAGCGGTGGACCAGCACGGATTTATCGGAATCTTTATGGGCGGATTTACTGCAAGTGCAGTCGGCATCTCTGCGGCTCTTATTTTCGGATATCTGGCGGCGCTTATTTTTGATCCGAAGATGAAAAAATAGGGAGGCGGATTAACCAGGTTTTAACATGGGGAACATGGGGCGCAGCAAAATGAGAGACAGCAATATTGACAAAAACTGTTTTACAATGGTATTATAGACGACAGAGTTGGCAAAGAGGATGAAATGATGTGTCGGGTAATAGAACTTTCAATGTGGAAGGAAGATTTTATTACCCTTTTTATTTGACAGGCAGAGGTTCTGAGCGCTTTGCGTGCTGCTCCGGAAGATCCGGATGTACTGCAGTCTGCTTTGCCGGCGGAGAAGAGTGATAAAGGAGTATAATGCCATGTGTGGAATTGTAGGATATGTGGGAGAGGAGCAGGCTGCTCCGATTCTGCTGTCAGGACTGGAGAAACTGGAGTACAGAGGCTATGATTCGGCGGGGATTGCAGTCCGCAATGAGGCAGACGGAAATATCGAGATTGTTAAGGCAAAGGGACGTTTAAGAATTCTGTCTGAAAAGACAGACGGCGGTATGGCGGTTCCGGGAACCTGCGGAATCGGCCACACCCGGTGGGCGACGCACGGGGAGCCTTCTGAGAATAACGCGCATCCCCACTGCTCTGAGGACCGGTCTGTTGTACTGGTACACAATGGAATCATTGAAAATTACCAGGAGCTGAAAGACAAACTTCTGAAGTCCGGCTATACGTTTTACTCCCAGACGGATACAGAGATCGCGGTAAAACTGGTAGATTACTATTACAGGAAGACCGGCACGCCGCTGGAGGCGCTTACCAGAACTATGCTGAGGATCCGCGGATCCTATGCTTTTGGCGTGATGTTTCACGACTGCCCGGGGCGCATATTTGCAGCGAGAAAAGACAGTCCTCTGATTATCGGAATGAGCAGCACGGGGACGCTGATTGCCTCTGACGTACCTGCGATTCTGGATAAAACAAGAAATGTATATTATATCGGCAATCTGGAGATCGCAGAGCTGTCAAAGGATGAGGTTCATTTTTATAATATTGACCGGGAAGAGATCCGGAAAGATATGGTGGAGATCAAATGGGATGCCGAGTCCGCGGAAAAAGGCGGATATGAGCATTTCATGCTCAAAGAGATCCACGAGCAGCCCAAAGCGGTTCAGGACACTGTAGGAGCATATGTAAAAGGCGGACGGATTGACTTTTCTGAGGTGGGACTTACAGAAGATTTCCTGAAAGAGCTGGAGAGGATCTACATTGTGGCCTGCGGTTCTGCCTATCATGTGGGTATGGCAGGAAAATACGTTATAGAAGATCTGACGGATACGCCGGTGGAAGTAGATCTGGCTTCCGAGTTCCGTTACAGGAATCCGAAACTTATGAAGAACTCTCTTGTAATTGTTGTATCTCAGTCCGGAGAGACGGCAGACAGCCTGGCGGCCCTGCGTCTGGCGAAGGAGAAAGGTGTCCCGGTGCTGGGCGTGGTAAATGTGGTGGGATCCAGCATTGCCCGCGAGAGCGATTATATTCTCTATACTTATGCCGGACCGGAGATTTCAGTGGCAACGACAAAAGCATACAGTACGCAGCTGATCGCCATGTACTTGCTGGCCATCGAGACTGCATCTGTAAAAGATAAGATCAGCGAGGAAAGATACAGAGAGCTGATTGAAGAACTGGGAAGACTGCCGGAGAAAATCCAGAAAACCCTGGATGACAAAGAGAGAATCCAGTGGTTCGCCAGCAAGTATGCAAATGCCAGGGACATCTTTTTTATCGGAAGAGGTCTGGACTATGCCATCAGCATGGAAGGCAGTCTGAAGATGAAGGAGATCAGCTACATTCATTCCGAGGCCTACGCGGCAGGCGAATTAAAGCACGGCACCATCAGTCTGATTGAGGACGGGACGCTGGTTGTCGGCGTAGTAACACAGAAAGCGCTGTTCGAGAAAACCCTCAGCAATATGGTGGAGGTTAAGAGCCGCGGCGCTTATCTGATGGGTCTTACCCTCTACGGAAATTACAGCATAGAGGATAATGCGGATTTTTCCGTTTACGTGCCGAAGACAGAGCAGTACTTTACAACCAGTCTGGCAATTGTGCCTCTGCAGCTGATGGGATACTATGTCAGCGTGGCAAAGGGTCTGGATGTGGATAAACCGAGGAATCTGGCAAAATCCGTTACAGTGGAATAAAGCACATATTATAATTGAATAATAATGGAAATAAGAGAAGAACAGTGCCGCAGAACGGAAGAAAAATTCCTGGCTGCGGGAGCGGACCGGGTATACCGTACACTGAAAGAGCTGGCGGAATCTTTATAGACCCGCCGCGGCTGTCCGGTTATGACGGGCAGCGAAGCGGACTGTGAAGATCCGCCTGACCCGGACGGAACCGGGAAATTTAAAAAGCCTGCCGGAAGAACAGAGATATATTTTCTCTTTCTTCCGGCAGGCTTTTCTGAGGTTTATTCGTCCCATCCTTCATAGAACCGGATATTTACGCAGATATTTCTTACAATATCTCCTTCTTTTGTCTCGATATCGCCGATATCTGAAACATAGGGAAGAGCCGGTTCGTCTTCTTCCAGCTCTACGCTGATCCAGTTTCTGGCTGCTTCGTTTGCGTTGTCAATGGCTTCGTCCAGTGTATCGCCGGCAGCTTCGCAGCATTCCAGATCCGGGAAAAAGGCGTTGTATCCGCCGGACTCTGATCTGCGGAAAACTGCAGGATAAATAAATTTCATTTACAGATGTCCCCTTTCTGTTATGAAGTGCGGCGGCAGTCCGGGAAAGAACCGGACAAACCGTACTCCATTAAGATATAACAGAATGACGGAGAAAACAAGGGGAATTCGCCGCCGTCTGCCGGTTATGCCGGATTTCCGGCGCTTTCCGGCAAGTCTTTTCTGCGTACCCCGGACAGAAGAACGCCAAGCAGCAGAACGGCCGGGAATACAATCGCGCAGAGAATTCCGAAATGAAGTCCTCTGCCTGCGGAGTCAGAGATCAGTCCGACAAAAGAGGGGCCGCCGGAGCATCCTAGGTCGCCGGCCAGCGCAAAGAAGGCGAACATCGCGGTTCCGCCGCCTTTCAGGGAAGCTGCCGACAGGCTGAAGGTGCCCGGCCACATAATTCCCACGGAAAAACCGCATATGCCGCAGCCCACAAGGCTGAGGGCGGGCACAGGGGATAAGGATATAATAAGATAGGAGACAATGCAGAGAACCGCACTGCCGCTCATGGCTTTGGGCAGGGAGAGTTTATCCCCGTAGAGGCCGTACAGAAACCGGGATGTCCCCATGCACACGGCAAACAGCATGGGGCCGGCCAGATCTCCCACCGTTTTACTTACGCCAAGTCCCTGCTCCGCAAAGGTGGAAGCCCATTGGCTTACCGCCTGCTCGCTTGCTCCGGCGCAGGTCATGACTACAAGGAAGATCCAGAACGCGGGTCTTTTTACAAGTCCGGCAAAAGGAATCCCTTCCTCGTCTTCAGCCACAAGCGGATAGAGCGGTACTTTTGTGAACGCAATCAGATTTACCGCCGGCACAACTGCCCACAGAAGAGCCAGGATCTTCCAGTTTTCGATTCCGAAGACAAGGAAGAACAGCGTGGATAAAAGCACCACTGCCACATGGCCCCAGCAGTAGAAGGAATGCAGCATGCTCATGGATTTTTCTTTATTTTCTGTAGGAAGCGCCTCCACAATGGGGCTGATCAGCACTTCCAGCAGTCCGCCGCCCACTGCATAGATCATGACGGAAATCAGCAGTCCGGCAAAAGGATCCGGAGTCAGATCCGGAAGAAAAGCAAGTCCCGCCAGTCCGGCAAACGCAAAAACATGAGCCGCTATGGCAGAGGCACGGTAGCCCGCCCGGTCCACAAAGCCTGCAGAAAGCATATCTACAATCAGCTGCGTGAGAAAATTGACAGTAATCAGTATGGTGATCCGGGATAAAGAGATCCCGTAAGTACTCTGAAAAGTCAGAAAAAGCAGAGGAACAAAATTGTTTACAACAGCCTGGACAACATATCCGGTATAACAGGCCGTAAGGGTGGATCTGTAAGAAAGTTTCATAATTTAATCTCCTGTATCTATATAATGCTGATTATACATTATACATCAGAATTCCTGAAAAAACTTGCACCATATTTGCGGAAGAGTTGTATTATACTGCTTTTTTAGCTGAATCAGAAAAGGCTCCGCCTTTATACTGCGCCAGGCAGCAGGCAGGGGAAAACCTGCCGCTGAAAAAGGACGGAAGATTTTTTGAAAAAAAATAAAAAAAGTGTTGACATTATCTGGACGGTGTAGTATAGTATCTATTGTTCCGGTCAGCGGAACAGAAAAATGCGACAGTGGCTCAGTTGGTAGAGTACGACCTTGCCAAGGTCGGGGTCGCGGGTTCGAACCCCGTCTGTCGCTCTTAACAGAAGCATCTGGATCTGGAAGATTCAGATGCTTTTTTCATATAACAGCAGGAACGGAACCGGACAGGAAGAAAGAATGCCTGTCAGTTTACGGATAGAAATTCTTAATTACAGGACTTTTACGATCCGGGGATTCTGTGGTATACTGGGAACACTGAGCAGGAGGGATACGGCAGGGAGGTTTTGCAATGGAAAGACGCGGACAGCCCATAGGGTTTCTGATCAAGCAGATTAATAATGTATATGAAAAGGATTTGAATGAAAAACTGAAAGGACTGGGAATTACGTCATCCCAGTGCGCTGTGCTTGACTATCTGTTTCACACAAGCAAGGATGAAGTAAGCCAGCGGGACGTGGAACGTCATCTGTCTCTGAAAAATCCTACAGTAACCGGGATCCTGAAGCGGCTGGATGAAAAAGGCTTTATTTTCTGTGTACCGAATGAAAATGACAGAAGAAAAAAGAAAATATATCTGACAGAAAAAGCATATGATATCCGCCGCAAGATGGAAAGCGACCGCCGCAGGATGGACCGGGAACTGACCCGGGGCATGACCAGAAGAGAGGTGGATGCGCTCACGAAGTATCTGGAGAAACTGTTGTATAATATAGCGGAACCGTAAAAACAGACGGACTGCTCCGGGTGAAATCGCCTGAAAATTGAGAGAAAGGGGTCTGCCCCTTTTAAGGAGGAAGAATATGAGCTATGCGGACAGAGTTTTTATAGATATGTGCCGGGATATTATGGAAAACGGCACGAGTACGGAGGGGGAGAGGGTCCGTCCGGTCTGGGAGGACGGCACATCAGCTTATACAATTAAAAAATTCGGTGTTGTGAACCGTTATGATCTGTCGAAAGAGTTCCCGGCTCTTACGCTCCGGCGCACGGCTATCAAGAGCTGTGTGGACGAGCTTCTGTGGATCTGGCAGAAAAAATCCAACAATGTCCATGAACTGAAAAGCCACATCTGGGACAGCTGGGCGGACGAAAGCGGTTCCATCGGCAAGGCTTACGGATATCAGATGGGGGTAAAGCATCAGTATAAGGAAGGAATGATGGATCAGGTGGACCGGGTAATCTATGATCTGAAAAATAACCCTTACAGCCGCCGGATCATGACTAATCTTTATGTGCACCAGGATCTCCATGAGATGAACCTGTACCCCTGCGCCTACAGTATGACATTTAATGTGACAAAAGAGAAGGACAGCGATGTGCTGACTCTGAACGGAATTCTTAATCAGCGCTCACAGGACGTGCTGACGGCCAATAACTGGAACGTGTGTCAGTACGCGGTTCTGATCCACATGCTGGCTCAGGTGTGCGGCATGAAGGCTGGAGAGTTTGTGCATGTGATTGCGGACGCGCACATTTATGACCGGCATATTCCCATGGTAAAAGAACTGATTTCCAGAGAGCCGCTTCCGGCGCCGGTATTTCACCTTAATCCGGATGTGAAAGACTTCTACGATTTCACTCCGGATGACGTACAGCTTGAAAACTATGAGACACATCCGCAGATCCGGAATATTCCGGTAGCGGTATAGAAGAATACAGAAACAGAACCGGCAGGAGCAGCGGATGAACCGGGAATGGAGGGACAGATAAATGAAAGCAATACTTTCAGCGGACAGAAACTGGGGAATCGGAAACGGAAATAAGCTTCTTGTAAGCATTCCGTCAGATATGAAATTTTTCCGTCAGACAACGACAGGGAAAGTTGTAGTCATGGGCAGGAAGACTCTGGAAAGCTTTCCGAACGGCCAGCCCCTGAAAAACCGGACAAACATTGTACTTACGGAAAATCCGGATTACAGGGTGAAGGATGCCGTAATTGTGCATTCAAAGGAAGAACTTCTGAAAACTCTGGAGCAGTATGACACAGAGGATATCTATATTATCGGCGGAGAAAGTATTTACCGCATGATGCTTCCCTACTGTGATACTGTGCTTGTGACGAAAATCGACCGGGCTTTTCAGGCAGATACTTTTTTTCCGGATCTGGACAAGATGGAAGAGTGGGAAATGACGGAAGAAGGGGAGGAACAGACCTGTTTCGATCTGGAGTTCCGGTTTACGAAATATGAGCGCAGACAGGAGATGTCATGACGGAAAAAGCAGGGAAAAGAAGAAAGAGAACAGCAGTCATCACGGCCTTGCTTCTGGCGGTCTGCATTACTGTATCAGGCTGCGGCTTCCGGGACGGAAATGATTCCGCAGAAAACCCGCAAAACGAGACCGGGCAGGATAAAATCAGTGTGGTGACCACGATTTTTCCGCAGTATGACTTTGTCCGCCAGATTGCAGGGGATAAAGTGAATCTGAAAATGCTTTTGAAGCCGGGGGAAGAGAGCCATTCTTATGAGCCGACTCCTCAGGATATCATTGCGATACAGAACTGCGATATTTTCATTTATGTAGGCGGAGAAAATGACGCCTGGGTAGAGGATATTCTGGAATCCATGCCGGATGCCGGGATGCGGACGCTCAGGCTGGTGGACTGTGTGGAGACGGTAGAGGAAGAACATGTGGAGGGCATGGAAGAACAGCCGGGCCACAGCCATGAAGACGAGGAGGAAGAACACGAAGAAATACATTCGGTCCATGAAGTCGATGAACATGTGTGGACTTCACCGGAAAATGCTTCGCTTATTACAGAACAGATTGCCGGGCTGCTGTCTGAGGCAGATCCGGATAACAGCAGTGTATATGAACAGAATGCGGTATCATACCAGGGAGAACTGGACCGTCTGGATCAGGAATTCCGGGATATTGTGGATCATGCGCAGAGAAAACTTCTGATCTTCGGGGACCGTTTCCCCTTCCGGTATTTCGCGGACGCCTACGGCCTGGAATATTATGCGGCATTTCCCGGGTGCGCCTCTGACACAGAGCCGAGTGCGGCGACTATGGCATTTCTGATCCAAAAAGCAGAAGAGGAAAATATACCGGCCGTGCTGAAGATGGAGCTGAGCAATGACAATATAGCCAATGCGGTTGCGGAAGCGGCGGATACGGATGTGAAAGTCTTTTACAGCTGCCACAATCTGTCGGCGGAACAGTTTGAGGACGGGGAGACGTATCTGAGTATGATGGAGAAAAATGCGCAGACATTGAAGGAGGTGCTGAACTGATGGCTCTGATCAGATGTGAGAATGTTTCAATCGGCTATGAAGGGCAGACTGTGGTAAAAGATCTGAGCTTCCAGATCGACGCCGGAGACTACCTGTGCATTGTAGGAGAAAACGGTTCCGGGAAAAGTACACTTGTAAAAAGTCTTCTGGGGCTCAAATCCGTAGAAAAAGGACAGATTGTATTCGGAGACGGTCTGCGGCAGAACGAAATCGGTTATCTGCCCCAGCAGACAGACGTCCAGAAGGATTTCCCCGCCAGTGTGTATGAGGTGGTGCTGTCCGGAAGACTGAACAGCAGAGGGATCCGCCCGTTTTATACATCAGCGGACAAAAAGACCGCATTTGAAAAGATGAAGATGCTGGGAATTTCAGATCTGTCCAGACAGTGTTTCCGTGACCTTTCCGGAGGGCAGAAACAGAGAGTGCTTCTTGCGAGAGCGCTCTGCGCGACAAAGACACTGCTTCTGCTGGATGAGCCTGTGACCGGTCTGGATCCTATTGTGACCGCGGAATTTTATGAACTGATTCAGCGGATTAATAAAGAATCCGGCATCGCGGTTGTGATGGTGTCCCACGATATTGAGAGTGCGGTGAAATATGCCACACATATCCTGCATCTGCAGGAAAAAGTACTGTTCTTCGGAACCGCCGGAGCATATCAGAAGAGCCGTGTGGGACAGACATTTCTGGGAGGTGGCGCAGATGACTGAAACATTACTTGAGATGCTTTCCTATCCCTTCATGGTCCGGGCCTTCGTAGTGGGAATCCTGGTGGCATTGTGTTCTGCCCTTCTGGGAGTGAGCCTGGTTCTGAAGAGATACTCTATGATCGGGGACGGACTTTCCCATGTGGGATTCGGCGCGATGGCTGTGGCGGCGGCCGCGAACGCGGCGCCCCTGGCGGTTGCCATTCCCGTGGTGATTGTGGCGGCAGTACTTCTGCTGCGCATCAGCGGCAGCAGCCGGATCAAAGGAGACGCGGCCATTGCCCTGATCTCCACCAGTTCTCTGGCGATCGGCGTGATGGTGATTTCCATGACGACGGGAATGAATACGGATGTGTACAATTATATGTTCGGAAGTATTCTGGCAATGAGCCGGGAGGATGTTGCCCTGAGTGTGACTCTGGCGGTGGTGGTACTGGCTCTTTATATTTTCTTTTACCAGAAAATATTTGCCATTACCTTTGACGAGACATTTGCAAGGGCTACGGGAGTGAAAGCAGGACTTTATAATACGCTCATCGCAGTGCTGACCGCAGTGACCATTGTTCTGGGCATGCGGATGATGGGAGCGCTGCTGATCTCCAGCCTGATTATCTTTCCGGCTCTTACCGCCATGCGGGCGTGCAGAACCTTCCGCAGTGTAACCATCCATGCGGCGGTTATCTCTGTTGTGTGCCTGGCGGCAGGACTTCTGATGTCCTACCTGGGCGGCACGCCTGCGGGTGCAAGCGTGGTGATGGCAAATATAGCGGCGCTGATTCTGTACTCTCTGGCCGGTCTGATCAGAGGAAAAATGAACCGGTAGAAAATGAAGAATAGAATAAAATAGATCAAGAAATCGACGTTGACAAAGATAAAACCACACACTATAATAAATATAAATTTTCCCTGCCGGCAGTCTCCGGATTCCGGAGATGACAGAACGGCAGGCGCGTAAATGCAGTGACAGGGAGGAGTACATAGTTTCCGAAGCAAAGAGAGAAGATGGCAGGTGTAAATCTTCGGGAGGGGACTATGGAAGGTAGCCTTCGAGCAGTGGACCGAACGGTATCTGCAGCGGCAGAGATCTTAGTAGGCTTCAACGTTTTCCCACGTTACAGGGATTCGGTATCGGAATCATTTCAGCTGCCTTAATGGGGAAGGCGGCAGGAGACAGACTCCCGTACCGGCAGAGTGCAGAGAATTTCTCTGAAGTTAGGTGGTACCACGGATTTTAATTCGCCCTGAGCATGCAGATGCTCAGGGTTTTTTAATGAAAGGGAGGTATTGAATTGAGACAGATTACAGGGAACAAATTACTCGTAAGAGCATTAAAGGAAGAGGGCGTGGATACTGTTTTCGGTTATCCGGGAGCGTGTACGATTGATATCAGCGACGAACTTTATAAACAGGATGATATTAAGGTGATCCTGCCCCGTCATGAACAGGCTCTGGTGCATGAGGCTGACGCCTACGCCAGAACTACGGGGAAAGTCGGCGTATGCCTTGTGACAAGCGGTCCGGGCGCGACTAATCTGGTTACAGGACTTGCCACGGCAAACTATGACAGTGTACCTCTTGTATGCTTTACAGGGCAGGTGGCAAAGCATCTGATCGGCAACGATGCATTTCAGGAAGTTGACATTGTAGGGATAACCCGCAGTATCACCAAGTACGGCGTGACAGTGCGCAACCGGGAAGATCTGGGAAGAATTATTAAAGAAGCCTTTTATATTGCACGTACAGGAAGGCCGGGCCCCGTACTTATCGATCTTCCGAAGGACGTAATGGGAGAGCTGGGAAGCGCGGAGTATCCTTCAGCAGTGAATATCCGGGGCTATAAACCGAACACAAGTGTTCACATGGGACAGCTCAAGAAGGCGCTGAAGATGCTGAAAAAGGCAAAGAAACCCCTCTTCCTTGCAGGCGGAGGCGTCAATATTGCCCGTGCGAATGATGTGTTTACGGAGGTTGTCAATAAGACAAATGTCCCTGTTGTAACTACAATTATGGGCCGGGGAGCAGTGCCTACCAATCATCCGCTGTTTATCGGGAATCTGGGAATGCACGGCTGCTATGCGGCAAATATGGCAGTGGGAGAATGCGATCTCCTTTTTTCCATCGGCACCCGCTTCAATGACCGCATTACCGGGAAGCTCCATTCCTTCGCTCCGAATGCCCAGATTGTGCATATTGATATTGATACCTCTTCGATTTCAAGAAATATCCACGTAGATATTCCGATTGTGGCAGACGCACTGGAGGCGGTTCAGAAGATGAATGAATACGTGGAGCCCTGCGATACAGAAAAATGGCTTGCCCAGATCAGAAAGTGGGATGAAGAACATCCGCTGAAAATGAAGAGTAAACCGCAGATGACGCCTCAGGATATTATCGAGGAGATGAACCGGCAGTTTGACGATGCGATTATCGTGTCAGATGTGGGACAGCATCAGATGTTTGTATCTCAGTATACGGAAATTACAGAGAAGAAACGAATGATCATGTCCGGCGGACTGGGCACTATGGGATATGGATTCCCGGGTGCCATCGGCGCTCAGATCGGAAATCCGGACAAACGGGTAATTGCCGTGTCAGGAGACGGCGGCATGCAGATGAATATACAGGAGTTTGCGACCGCTGTACTTGAAGAACTTCCGCTGATTCTCTGCGTGTTCAACAATGAATATCTGGGAATGGTACGGCAGTGGCAGAAGCTGTTCTATGGAAAGCGCTACAGTATGACCAATCTGCGTTCCGGCGCTCTCTACCGCAGAACAAACGGCCAGGAGATGCCGGAGTACACACCGGACTTTGTAAAACTTGCGGAAAGCTACGGAGCAAAAGGGCTTCGTGTTTCCAGAAAAGAAGATATCGCGGCAGCGTTTGAAGAGGCAAAGAAAAACACCAAGACGCCCACGCTGATCGAGTTCCTTATAGACCCTGAAGAGATTGTCTACCCAATGGTACAGCCGGGAGGCAGTCTGGATGAAATGATTCTGGATTGTTAAGAAGGAGGCAGGATGATGGATAATAATGTAAAAAAGAGATGGATATCCTTATATGTAGAGAATCAGGTTGGTGTTCTTTCAAAAATATCCGGCCTTTTTTCCGCAAAGTCATACAATCTGGACAGCCTGACCGTGGGGACGACAGAAGATCCCACCGTGTCCAGGATGACCATTGCCACAGTAAGCGACGACGAAACATTTGAGCAGATTAAAAAGCAGCTCAACCGGACAATCGAAGTAATCAAGGTAATTGATTTTACGGATATATTCGTAAGAATGAAAGAAATCCTCTATGTAAAAGTATTCAAATGCACTCCGGAGGATAAAGTAGAAGTCTTCCAGATCGCGGAAACCTTTAAAGCAAAGGTAATCGACTACGGCAGAGACAGCGTTCTCGTAGAGTTCGTCCAGACCGCAACCAAAAACGACGCCGTAGTCAAACTGATGAAAGAAGAATTCAAGACAATCGAAGTAGTCCGCGGCGGCAGCGTAGGCATCGAATCCATCAGCATGATGGAACGCTAGTCAGCTCATGCGGAGAAAAAGGCCGGAACCAACTTGCAAGCTGGCTTGCAGAAGGTGGTTCCGGCCTTTTTCTCCATATGGCGGACGCCATACAGCGAGATGGAGCCGCAAGGCGGCGGAATCGAGCTGGCATGAGCAGACGGACGACCGGGAAAGCCTTGCAAGCTGGCATCGCCATTTATGCCGGGGAATTCCTTACTGGATGTAAGAGGTATTATCCATAAAAATATTGTAGAAGCGAGGGGGGAGATAAATGATACAATGTGATTGCGCTGAAAGAACAGGTATTGAAATTAATTCTTACCAGTTATTTGAGGATTTGAAAACATTTTTTAATACGCAAATAGAAACAGGCGTGTTTTTAGATGTTCCAGTAACACAGCCTTACTTTTGCGGCTATAATTTGAATCCAAAAGAAGTTAAGGATGAGTATAAGTGGTATGCAGACAAATGGTATAAATGTAAATGTTGTGGAACTTTATGGGAATTTAGCTATCCGGATTTTCCCGCTAAAGGGTTTGTAAGAAAATTTGAGGATGGAGTATACTATCCCAAAGATTAGGAGAATGAAATGGATGTAAATAAACCGATTGAAAATCCTGTGCTTGTTGAACTGCTGGATAATTTAAAAACACAATTTAATGCGGATACAGAGCATAAATTTTTCAAAGAGCTTTTATCTGCGAAATTCCTTTCACCAATAACACAAGATTCATTACAAGGATGCAAGAATGGAGAAAGCGCACTAAAAGAAGATACGGCTATAAAATTCATATACTTGAATGATGAAAAAGGAAATAGTTATTTGCCTGTGTTTACTGATTGGAATGAGTTGCGAAAATGGAACAAAGCAAATGGAATTAAAACATTAATTCTCTCATTTGAAGATTATAAAACAATGATATTTGAAAAGGATTCTATATTTAGTGGTTTTGTTCTGAATCCTTTTGGACATAACATTATATTTGATAAAGACTTAATTCAACAAGCCGAGAAAAGTGTATATGGAAAGAAAGAAATTGAATCCGTTATGATAGGGATACCCGAAAAATATCCCTATGAGATGGTTGAAGCATTAAAGAAGTTCCTTCCCAGTATCAGTAGTGTCAAAAGCGCATATCTTTTGCTAATGGTAAGAGGAGAAAAAGATAAAAGTTTCTTACTTGTGGTAGATACAGATGGAAATATAAATGATGTTTTTTGTAAGATTGCAAATAAAGCAACAAAATACTTATCGAAGGATGAACAATTGGATTTGGTGCTTTTATCACAACCTTTTGGAAAAAGTGCTGTTGAAGGACAAGTACCATTCTACGAAAGATAGTTTGACAAAAAAATATTTTTTATAGGCGCCATAAAGTTTTTCTTTAATTTATCTGTCAGACTTCCGAGTCTCTGCCTGTTTCGGCGTATGAGCTGAGTGGTTGTAAAGAACCGAGCACAAAAAAACCGAGCGCACTCTTGATTTTTTTTTAGGGCAGTATTATAATGGTCACCGTAAAGAGTTGTTGACCTGCGTAATGCAGAGGAATGGAGGAGACGTAATGGAGAAAAAAAATCTTGACTGGAAAAATCTTGGATTTGCCTATATTCAGACAGATAAGCGTTATGTGTCGAATTATAAAGACGGAAAATGGGATGACGGCGCTTTGATTGATGATCCGAATATTGTAATGAATGAATGTGCAGGCGTTCTCCAGTACGCTCAGACTGTATTTGAGGGAATGAAAGCCTACACGACAGAAGACGGACATATCGTAACCTTCCGCCCGGATCTCAATGCTTCCCGTATGGTGGATTCAGCAAAACGTCTGGAGATGCCGGTATTTCCGGAGGAGCGTTTTGTAGACGCAGTGGTTCAGACTGTAAAAGCAAATGCGGCATATGTTCCGCCTTACGGATCAGGCGCTACATTATATATCAGGCCTTATATGTTCGGCATCAATCCTGTAATCGGAGTAAAACCGGCAGATGAGTATCAGTTCCGTGTATTTACAACACCGGTCGGTCCTTATTTCAAAGGCGGAGTAAAGCCGATTACAATCTGTGTATCGGATTTTGACCGCGCGGCGCCCCACGGAACCGGACATATCAAAGCAGGACTGAACTATGCTATGAGTCTTCACGCAATTGTGACCGCTCATGCAAACGGATTTGATGAAAACATGTACCTGGATTCTGCTACCAGGACAAAGGTAGAGGAGACCGGAGGAGCCAACTTCCTTTTCGTTACAAAGGACAATAAGATTGTAACGCCGCATTCTACAACGATTCTTCCTTCTATTACGAGAAGATCGCTGATGTATGTGGCAGAGCATTATCTTGGACTGGAAGTAGAGGAGAGAGACGTATATTTTGATGAGGTAAAGGATTTCGCAGAGTGCGGTCTCTGCGGAACAGCAGCTGTAATTTCCCCGGTAGGCAAGGTTGTAAATCACGGCGAGGAGATCTGCTTCCCCAGCGGAATGGAGAAGATGGGACCGACGATCCAGAAACTGTACGATACACTGACAGGCATTCAGATGGGTCACATCGAGGCACCGGAAGGCTGGCTTAAGGTAATCGAGTAAAAACAACAGAACAATACTCCGGACAGTTTTCCGGAAAGAAAAACGGCTGCATGAGCGCACAGAATGATTTCTGAACGTTCATGCAGCCGTTTCTGCTGAATATAGTTCTGAATTTCCGCTGTTACAGCTGAAACAGCATGGTTGCGATATTAAAGTAAATCAGAATTGAAAATGTATCTACAAGCGTTGTAATCAGCGGGGAGGCCATCAGCGCCGGATCCAGATGAAGCTTTTCCGCAAACAGCGGAAGCATGCAGCCGATCAGCTTGGAAATAATAACCGTAGCGATCAGCGACAAAGCAATAACAAGAGCCAGCTGGGGATCCCTGTACATAATCAGAATACGGATCCCGTTGGCTGCGGCAAGAACCCCTCCGCAGATCAGTGAAATACGGAATTCCTTAAATATAACCCGGAACAGATCCCGGAAATGGATTTCATCCAGAGCCAGCCCGCGGATGATCAGCGTAGCGCTCTGGGAACCGCAGTTTCCGCCGGTATCCATCAGCATGGGTATGAAGGAGACAAGAAGCGGAATGGCGGCAAAGGCGTCCTCATATTTCGTGATAATGGCTCCTGTGATAATGGATGTAAACATCAGTACAAGAAGCCAAGGAATCCGGCTTTTGGCGTGTGCCAGCACAGAAGTTGCAAAATACGGTTTTTCACTGGGATTAATGGCGGCCATTTTCGTAATATCTTCTGTGGCTTCTTCTACCATGACATCCATTGCGTCATCAAAAGTGACAATTCCTACCATATGATCATCCTCGTCCAGTACAGGAAGGGCGATGAGATCGTATTTGGTAAACAGACGGGCCACTTCTTCTTTGTCAGTATGTGTTTTAACGGAGATGATCTCAGTTTCCATCAATGATTCAATTACCATGCTGTCGTCTTCTGTCATCAGTTCTTTGGCAGATACTGTGCCGATCAGTTTCCGGCGTTCTGTCACATAACAGGTATAGATCGTCTCCTTGTGGATGCCGGTTTCTTTGATATGTGCCATAGCCTGTGCCACAGTCATATTCTTTCTCAGATCCACATATTCTGTTGTCATAATGCTGCCTGCGCTGTCGGCAGGATAGTTCAGCAGTTCGTTGATTTTAATCCGGTCTTCCGCAGATACTGTATCCAGTATCCGGGTAACCAGATTGGCCGGAAGTTCCTCAAGCATGTCTACGGTGTCGTCCATATACAGGTCTTCTACCAGCTCTTTCAGTTCTTTTTCTGTAAAGACCTGTACAAGGTATGTCTGCATGGAAGTATCCATGTTTGAAAATACTTCGGCCGCCTTATCCTTTGGAATCAGACGGAATGCAAGAGCCAGGGCTTTGTCATCCAGTTCGGAGAGCAGCAAGGCTATGTCCACTTCGTTCATTACATCCAGAATACTTCTTACCGCTTTGAACTGCCGCTGCTCCAGGAGCTTTAAAAAAATATCTCTGTTCATAAGTATTACCTCTCTTTATTGAATTTTTGATTCTTAATAAGCTGCACAAGTGACAACCGGCGCCAGAGTCCATAACCTCACCTCCTAGTATAATAATGGTGTAGTCAATAATGACTACGGGTTAATAGTTACAAAATCTAAATGAATAACTGAAGGAGGGATTCCCTCTCCATCAGAAGTTATTGTTTCCTTACTGTGTCTGTGGCTTCCATAATGCACCAGATCAGATCCTGAGGTATAATCACTGAGGC
>DXIU01000130.1 GCA_019112765.1 Candidatus Mediterraneibacter norwichensis
AAGCTTCAGAAAGTATCGGGAGATATTCTGTACAGGCTGTCGAAAAAGAATCAGGTCATGTTCTCTACCCATTCTCCGAATCTGCTGTCGAATTTCAGCAGCAGACAGATCAGACAGGTATTTCTGGATAAGGACGGATTTTCTGAAGTGCGGGAGAAGACGGATATCAGCGCAGTTCTGGACGATCTGGGCTATTCGGCTAACGATCTGATGAACGTAGATTTTGTTTTTATCGTAGAGGGTAAGCAGGATAAGAGCAGACTTCCGCTTCTAATACGGAAATATTATTCAGAGACATACGACAGCGAGGGAAATCTTTCCCGCATTGCGATCATTACGACCAACAGCTGTACAAATATCAAGACCTATGCAAATCTGAAATATATGAACCAGATTTATATAAAAGATAATTTTCTCATGATCCGGGACGGGGACGGCAAGGACAGTGAAGAACTGAAATCACAGCTCTGTAATTATTACGCCCGGAGAAATGAGGAGGATATAGACCGGCTGCCGAGGGTCACAGAGAAGAACGTACTGATTCTGAAGTACTATTCTTTTGAAAACTATTTCCTTGATCCGAAGGTAATGGCACAAATCGGGATTATTGAATCAGAAGAGCAGTTTTATGAAATATTCATAGAAAAATGGCGTGAGTACTTGTACCGGCTCAGAAGCGGCCGGAAGCTGGCTGAGGTCATCGGACATGACCTCACGTCCGTGGATGATGTAAAGCAGCACATGGAAGAAATCCGGATCCATATGCGGGGCCATAACCTGTATGACATTTACTACGGACGTTACAGGGAGAATGAACAGGAAATCCTGAGCCGCTATATCGACGCGGCGCCGAGAGAGGATTTTGCGGATATTCTGGATTCTATTGACAGGTTTATTTATTTTGAGAGCAGAAAGAAAAAGGAAGAAAATCTGCGGAGCGGGGTGAAAAGATGAAAGCAGCAGTGTTAGTGGACAATATCGGAAACGACGGTCTCCCGGGTGAGTGGGGCTTAAGCTTTTATATAGAATATAAGGATCAGAAGATCCTGCTGGATGCCGGGCAGACCGGTCTGTTTGCGGAGAATGCCAGAAAACTGGGGATACATCTGGCTGATGTGGATTATGCGGTTCTGTCCCATGCGCATTATGACCATGCGGACGGGATGCCTGTGTTTTTTGCTCAGAATGATAAAGCAAAACTTTATCTGAAAGAGTCCTGCAGTGAGAACTGTTATGACCGAAAAGAAGGAAAAATGAAATATATCGGTATAAAGAGAGGAATGCTCGAAAAGTACAGAGACAGGATCATCCGTGTGCCGGGAGATTTGGAGATCAGTGCCGGCGTCCGGCTGATCTCACACAGTAAGGAAAGTATGAAAAAGGCCGGAGAGCGGGAGCATATGTATCTGAAAGAAGGAAATGACTGGGTGCCGGACTGCTTTACCCATGAGCAGAGTCTTGTATTTGAGACGGAATCAGGAATTGTAATCTTCAACAGCTGTTCCCACGGAGGCGCAGACAATATTATAAATGAGGTGTCGGCCGTATTTCCGGGAAGACAGATCCATGCCATGATCGGTGGATTCCATCTGTATAATAAATCAGAAGAATATGTGCGATGCTTTGCGGAAAAAGTGCGCGCTACCGGAGTGGAGAAGATATATACCGGACACTGTACAGGGGAGGAGGGGTACCGCATTCTGCGCGAGGTACTGGGAGACCGGGTGCATCAGCTTGAGGCGGGACTTGAGATCGTGCTATGATAATGTCACTTGCAGCCTGCGCGGCAGGCTTTTTTCTTGATTTTATATTTGGAGATCCGGTGTGGCTCTACCATCCGGTCCGGCTGGTCGGAAAAGGGATCTCTTTTGGCGAGCGACAGCTCAGGAAGCTTTGCAGCAGTAATAAAAGCGGGCGTGGGCTTGTCACCGCAGGCGCAGTCCTGTGGGTGTGTATTGCAGGAATTTCCTTTCTGTTTCCGCTGGGGCTGCTCATTCTGGCACAGAAAATCCATCCGGTGCTGAGATTCGTACTGGAGACATTCTGGTGCTATCAGATCATTGCGGCGAGATGTCTGTGTAAAGAGAGCGTAAAAGTCTATGACAGATTAAAAGCAGATGATCTTCCGGGCGCGCGAAGGGCGGTATCCATGATCGTCGGGAGAGACACGGAAAACTTAAGTGCAGAAGGTGTGACGAAAGCGGCGGTGGAGACTGTGGCGGAGAATACATCGGACGGAGTGACAGCACCGCTCATCTATATGCTGATCGGCGGGGCTCCCCTTGGCTTTCTCTACAAGGCGGTCAATACTATGGACTCCATGCTTGGATATAAAAATGACAAGTACCTGTATTTCGGGCGTGTTCCGGCTAAGATGGACGATGTCTTTAATTATATCCCTTCCCGTGTCACAGCCTTGTTTATGATAGTGGCAGCATTTTTCTGCGGCCTGGACGGGAAAAACGCATGGCGGATCTACAGAAGAGACAGACGGAAACACGCAAGTCCGAATGCGGCACAGACAGAAGCAGTCTGCGCAGGGGCGCTCAGGGTAAGGCTGGCGGGAGATGCAGTCTATTTCGGAAAGCTTTATAAGAAGGAGTTTATCGGAGATAGCCTGCGGCCGATTGAACCGGAAGATATTAAGAGGACGGGACGGCTTATGTATGTAACAGCTGTTTTGATGCTGATTGTTTTTGGTGCAGTGAAATCCATTATGATCATGCTGTAAATTAATATATCTGGCGGGATAATACTTGAATTCAGGAGGAATACGATGATCTACGGGCATGGCGGAGATATATATACTTATAAGGAGATGCTGGATTTTTCTGTGAATCTTAATCCGCTGGGCCCGCCGCAAAGCGTGACAGATGCGGCGAAACGCGGAGTGGAACTTGCGTCAGTATATCCTGACAGTCAGTGCAGAAGACTGAGAAGAAAGCTGGCACAGAAACAGAATATTCCGGAGAAAGAATATATATTCGGAAATGGTGCGGCAGAGCTTATTTACACACTGGTGCTCGCAGAAAAACCGCGCCGCGCACTGGTGCCGGTTCCGGCATTTTCTGAATATGAACAGGCTCTTGATACAGTTGGATGTGAAATTAAATACTATAAAACGAAAGAAAATAATTATTTTTGTATATCGAAAGAGTTTTTATCAGAGCTTGATGAAAGTATAGATATTGTCTTCCTCTGCTCTCCCGTAAATCCTTCAGGGCATGTGATCGACAGGGAGGTTTTGCTGCGGGTCACACAGCGCTGCGAAGAACTGGGAATCCGTCTTGTACTGGATGAGTGTTTTATAGAATTCCTTCCGGTTCCGGAGAGGTATTCCATGCTCAGGGATACAGAAAGGTATCACCGCCTTTTTATCCTGCGCGCATTTACCAAGATTTATGCCATGCCGGGACTGAGACTGGGATACGGCATCTCATCAGATGGGGAACTGCTGGAGAAGATGCAGCATATGCGGCAGCCATGGAGTGTGTCAGTTCCTGCACAGGAAGCAGGGATCGCGGCGCTGGATGAAGACGAGTATGTAAGAAACGGCAGGAGCCTCGTTGCTGAAGAACGTACATATTTGGAAGCAGAGTTAAAAAATGCGGGAATGAAATTTATTTCTTCTAATGTAAATTTCATTCTTATTTATACAAAAACAGATCTTTTTAGTGAGATGAAAAAACGCGGTATACTGATACGGAACTGTGAGAACTACCGAGGACTCGGGAAAGGATGGTACCGCATAGCAGTGCGGACACATGAAGAGAATCTCCGTCTGGCAGAAGCGCTGAGAGATATTACGGACAAGGCCGGGAATGAAAATACGGATGATAAAAGGAACGAGGAAATAATATAGGAAACGGAGGTAGCCGTATGAGAGGCTCAATTATGATACAGGGAACGATGTCCAATGCAGGAAAAAGCGTACTGGCCGGCGGACTGTGCCGGGTGCTCAGGCAGGATGGTTACAGTGTGGCTCCCTTTAAATCACAGAATATGGCGCTCAACTCATTTATCACAAAGGAGGGGCTTGAGATGGGGCGCGCCCAGGTGATGCAGGCGGAAGCAGCGGGAATCGAACCGTCAGCGGCTATGAATCCTATTCTTCTCAAGCCTACGAACGACACGGGGTCTCAGGTGATAATCAACGGGAAACCTGTGGGAACCATGTCCGCTGTGGAGTATTACAGGCATAAACGGGACTATATTCCATATATTATGGAAGCATATGGGAAACTGAGGCAGAAGTATGACGTGATCGTGATCGAGGGGGCTGGAAGTCCCGCGGAAATCAATCTGAAACAGGATGATATCGTAAACATGGGGCTGGCGGAGCTGGTGGACGCGCCGGTGCTCCTTGCCGGTGATATTGACAGAGGCGGTGTGTTCGCGCAACTGATCGGAACCGTTATGCTGCTGGAGGAAAAGGAGCGTCAGAGAATCAAGGGAATGATCATCAATAAATTCCGCGGCGATGTGTCAATCCTGAAACCGGGGCTTACGATGCTCGAGGAACGGGCGAAGATACCGGTACTTGGAGTTGTGCCGTATTTCTATCTGGATATTGATGAAGAGGACAGCCTGACCGAGCGGTTTCGGAAGAAAGAGAAAGCAGGTCTTGTAGATATCGCGGTGATCCGTCTGCCGAGAATATCTAATTTTACAGATATCGCGCCGCTGGAGGCGCATGAAGAAGCGGGAGTGCGGTATGTCAGTTCACCGGCAGAGTTCGGGGAACCGGATGCGGTAATCCTGCCGGGCAGCAAGAATACCATTCAGGATCTGCTCTGGATGAGGCAGAACGGACTTGAGGCGAAGATCCTGCGGTTTGCGTCTAAAGGCGGGCTTGTGTTCGGTATCTGCGGCGGCTATCAGATGCTCGGGCAGGAGGTCTCCGATCCGTCAGGAGTAGAGCAGAAAGGTACGGTCAGGGGACTGGGACTTCTTCCGACCCGCACTGTATTTGATAAAAAGAAGACAAGAACAAGGGTGCAGGGGCATTTCCTTTCGACAGAGGGAATCTTAAAGGAACTCTCGGGAACAGAGCTTGAGGGGTATGAGATCCATATGGGAGAGACCTTTCTTCTGGATCACGCAAAATCCCTTGTAGAATTTGCTGATATTACGGATCAGTCTGATAACGATGCATCGGATATTGGCAGCAATGTGCGGGCTGACGGCGCACAGTGCGGCAATGTCTACGGATGTTATGTCCACGGTATCTTTGATGCGCCGGGGTGCGCAAAAGGTTTCCTTGGCGCGCTGTTAAAACAGAAGGGGTATGACCCTTCGGAAATTCAGGTGACAGACTGGAGGGCGTATAAAGAAGAACAGTATGACAAGCTGGCGGATATTATCAGGGAAAGCCTTGATATGGAGAGGATTTATCAGATCATAGAGAAAGGAAATGATGCATCATGCAGTCTGTAATAAAGATCGGCAGCAGGGAAAGCCGGCTTGCCGTGAAACAGGCGGAGATCATCCGGGATCAGATTATAGGCAGTAATCCGGAGATTTCTGTAGAAATCATTACGATGAAAACAACAGGAGATAAAATACTGGATAAAAGTCTGGCAAAGATCGGCGGGAAGGGGCTGTTTGTAAAGGAACTGGACCGTGCGCTCATGGATGGCAGAATCGATATTGCGGTGCACAGCCTGAAAGATATGCCCATGGAAGAGAATCCGGAATTCCCGATCCTCGCATACGGCAGACGGGAGGATCCGCGGGATGTGATCCTGTACCGCCCCGGTCTTGAGGCATTGCCAGAACAGGCGGTCATCGGTACATCAAGCAGGAGACGGATGCTCCAGATGCAGCGGCTGTATCCGGACTGTACATTCCGGGGAATCCGGGGAAATGTGCAGACAAGGATGAAAAAGCTTGAGACAGAAGGGTATGACGGGACACTTCTGGCGGCTGCGGGTCTGAAACGTCTCGGGATGGAACAGGTGATCAGCCGGTATCTTTCCGTGGACGAGATGATTCCTGCGGCAGGGCAGGGAATCCTTGCCATACAGGGAAGAAAAGGAGAAAATTACGGATGGATCGACCGGATTGATGACAGAGAGAGCCGGGCGGCTGCACTGGCGGAGCGCCAGTTTATCCGGGTGACAGGAGGAGACTGCACTTCACCCTGCGCCGCACATGCGCAGGTGAGAGGAAATGAATTGAAACTGACAGGGCTGTACTACAATGAAGATACAGAAGAATATGCTGTAGACGTGATTGTGTCAGATGTATCAGAATCCCGGCAGGCGGGTGAATCTCTGGCGGAGCGTATGATCAAAAAATATGAATGATGGAGGCATAGTTGACGGAAATATGAGTGGGAATAGGAATGCCGGAAAAATAAATGAAAACAGCGCGTGCGGAAAAGTATGGCTTGCAGGAGCAGGCCCGGGGGATGCAGGGCTTCTGACGGTAAAAGCGGCACATCTGATCGAGAAAGCGGATGTTATCGTATATGATGCACTGATCAGCGCGGAAGTGTTAAGCCGCATTTCTCAGAATACAGAGACAATCTATGTGGGTAAGCATTCCGGAAATCATCCGGTGCCGCAGCATGAGATCAATCAGATCCTTGTGAGAGAGGCGAAGAAAGGAAAGAAAGTACTCCGCCTGAAAGGAGGAGATCCGTTTGTCTTCGGACGGGGCGGAGAGGAGCTGGAGACGCTTATCAGCGAACAGATTCCTTTCGAGGTGGTTCCGGGGATTACTTCTTCTGTGGCTGTTCCGGCTTACGCAGGGATTCCGGTGACGCACAGAGATTATACTTCTTC